>VGYP01000009.1 GCA_016872955.1 Planctomycetota bacterium | reverse complement strand
TACCCTCCCGACCCGATTCCCGACGCCCCGCAGGGCCAGCGGTTCATGCACTATTTTCTTCGAGCGCTTCGTGAGGCGGCCAAGAGCTGGCCCCTCCTGGCCGCGGCGTTGCTTTGTTCCGCGGGCGTGGCCGGCCTCTGGGGGGCGAACATCGCGGCCCTCTTTCCGATCATCGAGGTGACGCTCAAGGGGGAGTCGCTGCAGGATTGGAACGCCAAGCGGGTCGCGGCCTCGGAGGTGCGGATCGAGGCCGGGGACGTCGAGCTGGCGACCCTCCGTACGGAACTCGCCGCCGGCACCCGGCAGGGCCGGGATCTCGCCTGGGCCAGGCACCGGGTCGACGTACTCAAGTTCGATCTCGCGGCCGACAGGGCGGTCGTGTTCTCCGGCACGCGGCTCGCCCCCTGGCTCGATCTCCTGCCGATCGACCCGTTCCAGACGGTGCTGGTCGTCGTGGCCTTCGTCGTGATCAGCACCTTCATCAAGCACGGCCTGCTGCTGGCCAGCACGATGCTCGTCTCCTGGGTGGCGCTCGACATCAGCCGCAACATCCGCGTCAAGATCTTCGACAAGGCCCTCGAGCTCGACCGGGCCCAGTTCATGCGGCTCGGCTCGGCGGGCTTCATGGCCCAGGTGACGGCCACGTCGGAGATGCTCGCCAACGGGATCACGGCCTTCTACGGCGGTGCCGTCACCGAGCCGCTCAAGATCATCGCCTGTCTCGGCTGCGCGATGATGGTTTCGTGGCAGCTGACGCTGGCCTGTCTGGTGCTGGCGCCGGTGGTCGGCTTCCTAATGGTCTGGCTCAACCGCCGGATGCGTCACAACTCGACGAGCATCCTGTCGCAGTCCAAGAGCTTCCACCACGTGCTGCTGGAGGCGCTCAACAACGTGCTCACCGTGCAGGTCTACACGATGGAGCCGTTCGAGCGGCGGCGGTTCCGGGACTGCACGGCCGACATGATGCGGATCGGCATGCACCACACCTTCTACCGGGCGTTGGCCAATCCGATCACGGAGGTCCTGGGCATCGGCATGGTGGCCACGGCGATCGCCGTGGGTGCCTGGCTTGTGATCAACCAGGAGACCCGGATCTTCGGCATCACGATGACCGAGCAGCCGATGACGGTGTCGGGCATCATGATCTTCTTCGGATTCCTGATCGGCGCCAGCGACCCTGTCCGCAAGCTGTCGGGCGTGATCACCGGCCTCAACATGGGCTGCGTCGGCGCCCAGGGGCTCTACCCGCTGCTCGACACCGAGTCGCGGCTCAAGGAGGCGACGGAGCCGAAGCGGCGGCCCTCGCCCCACCGCGAGATTCGCCTGGAAGGCGTCTCCTTCTCGTACGACGGTGTCGACACGGTGTTGGCCGACGTCGACCTGACGATCGGCTTTGGCGAACGGGTGGCGATCGTGGGCCCCAACGGCGGCGGCAAGAGCACGCTCATGAACCTGATCTGCCGGTTCTACGACCCGACCGCGGGCCGGGTGCTCCTCGACGGCGTGCCGCTGACGGAGATCGCGCTCGCCGACCTGCGGCGGCGGATCGCGATGGTCACGCAGCAGACCGAACTGTTCAACGAGACGATCCTCTACAACATCCGCTACGGCCGCTGGGACGCGACCGTGGAGGAGATCGAGGAGGCGGCTCGCAAGGCCCGTGCCCACGAGTTCATCTCCGAGTTCCCCGATGGTTACCGGACGATGGTCGGTCCCAACGGCTTCCGGCTTTCCGGCGGCCAGCGGCAGCGGATCGCCCTGGCCCGCGCCTTCCTGCGTGACGCCGAGATCCTGGTGCTCGACGAGGCCACCAGCCAGATCGACGTCGAGAGCGAGCGGCTGATCCACGAGGCGCTCGCCAGCTACGTGGAGAACCGCACCGTCTTGATGATCACGCATCGGGCCAGCACGCTGGCGCTGGCCAACTCGATCGTGGAGATCGAGCACGGCCGGGTCGTGAGGCGTCCTGCCCGAAAGCCGCAGGCGGCCTGAAGCATCCTGCCAGCGGCGGTACGATCGAGCCATGATCCAGGAGATCGCCTGTTCGTGCGGATACAGCGGCCCAGGGCGGGCCGACGGGCCGACCACAGTCTGCCCGCTGTGCGGCGAAACGGCCCAGCCCGTCGCCGAGGCAAAGGTCTGGCAGATTCCCTGCCCCAACGGCCACGTCTCCCGCGTGCCGAACGACTGCATCGGACGGCGGCTGATCTGTCCAAAGTGCAACGATGCCTTCCTCCCCCGGGTCGCCGATAGCATCGAAAAACGCAAGGAGGAGCGGCGCCGGCAGGAGCGGGAGGAGGCGAAGTTCGCTAAAATCTGGCTTACCCGCGCACTCTTGGCCACGGGCCTCTTCCTGGTCATGCTCGTGGCCCTGATCCTGACGAGCGTGATGCAGCGCTGATGTCGCCGCGGCAGGCTGCGTCAGCCGAGCCGGTCGTTCCAGCGGGCGACGTCGCGGGGCTCGTAGCGGACCGGCTCGAAGGTGTCGTGGACGACGCGGCGGATCGCCCGGAGATCGACCTCGCCGTCTCTGGCGAGGAGTTGCACGAGCAGGTTGCCGACGGCCGTGGCCTCGACCGGGCCGGCCACGACCGGACGGCCCGTCGCGTCGGCGATGATCTGGCAGAGTAGTCGATTCTTGACGCCGCCCCCGACCACGTGCACCCGGCCCAGGCGGCGGCCGAGCAGGGCGTCGAGTTCCCCAATCGTGCGGCGGATCGCGGCTGCCACGCTCTCGAGGGCCGCCCGCACCGTGGCACCGGTCGACTCGGGCTCCGGTTCGCCGGCCATCCTGGCCAGGCCGCGGATCGCGGCCGGCATGTCGGCGGGGGCGACGAGCGACGGGTCGTTGGGGTCGACGAGCGTGACCAGCGGCGGGGCCTCCGCCGCCAGGGCCGTCAGCTGATCCCAACTCCACTTCTGGCCGGCCCGCTGCCAGGCGGCCCGGCACTGCTGCACGAGCCACAAGCCGCAGATGTTCTTGAGCAGCCGGGTCGTTCTCCCGATCCCCCCTTCATTGGTGAAGTTGCGGGCCAGGCATTCGGGTGTCACGAGGGGATGGGCCAGCTCGGCGCCCACCAGCGCCCAGGTGCCGAGGCTCACGTAGCACCAGTCGGGGCGGTCGCTCGGGGGCTCGTCGGCGGGCACGGCGGCGACGGCGCTGGCCGTGTCGTGCGTGCCCGGGAGCACGACCCGGACGCCGGCCAGCCCCGTGTCGGACGCCAACTCCGGCCGCAGCCTGCCCAGCGTCTGGCCCGGCTCCGCGATCGGGCCGAAGATGCCACGCGGCAGGCCGAATCGTTCCAGCATCGGGAAGGCCCAGTCGCCGGTGGCCGGGTCGAAGCACTGCGTCGTGCTGGCGTTGGTCCGCTCGTTGGAGGCCTGTCCCGACAGCAGCCAGTGAAACAGGTCGGGGATCATCAGCATTCGCTCGGCGGCTGTCAGCACGCTGCTGCCAGCGCGCCGCATGGCGAGCAGCTGGTACAGCGAGTTGAGTTCCATGAACTGCACGCCGGTGGCGGCGAAGATCTCCGCCCGTGGCACGGTGGCCGTCGCCACGTCGATCATGCCGTTGGTGCGCGGGTCGCGGTAGCAGACGGGGTTGGCCAGCAGGCTGCCGTCGGCGGCCAGGAAGGAGAAGTCGACGCCCCAGGTGTCGACGCCCACGCTCGACACCCCGCGGCCGTGCCGCGTGGCCGCGGCCCGCAGTCCGGTCGTCACCTCCTGCCAGAGCCGCGGTAGGTCCCAGACCATCTGGCCGGCCAGCGTCACCGGCCCGTTCTCGAAGCGGTGCAGTTCCTCGAGTTCGATCAGCCGGCCGTCGAAGGCGCCGGACATCACGCGGCCTCCCGACGCGCCGAGATCGACAGCCAGTGCCACGTCACGTGCCATCGCGTTGCTCCCTGCGCGACCTCGACGCGGTGACGGTGACGGTCACCGCCAGCCCGCAGCCGCCAAACCCGCAGCGATTGTTCAGTTTTCGGGCCTGGGGTGTAGGGGGGCGGTTCCGCAAGGCCTGCCAACGAAGGCGACCCTACCGATTCCGGCGGTGGCGCTCGTGCTTGACCGGCGAATCGTCCGAATCCACAATGCGGATTCGAGAAACTTCCGATAGTTGACCAACCAAGTAGGGATTCTCCATGGCGGTCGCTTCCAGGGTGATTTCGCCGAGTCCTCCACCTCCCAACGAGCTGCGGGGGGAGCTGGCGCGGGCCAGCCGGTCGCTCGAGACCGCGTCACCGGCCGAGATCATCAGTTGGGGCGTCGAGCGGTTCGGCGATCGCCTCACCATGGCGACGGCCTTCGGCCCCGAGGGCTGCCTGATCATCCACTGGCTCGCTGCGATCGCGCCCCGCACGTTCGTGTTCAACCTCGAGACTGGCTACCAGTTTCCGGAGACCCTGGCGCTCCGCGATCTGATCGCCGCCCGTTACGGCCTGCAGGTCTCGCTCGAGCGGCCCGCCAGCAGTGTCGACGAGTTCGAACGGGCCAACGGCGGCCCGCTCTACCGCACTGATCCGGACCGCTGCTGCAGCGACCGGAAGCTGGCGGTGATCCGCCGGGTGCTGACGAGGTTCGACGCTTGGATGAGTGGCCTCCGGCGCGATCAGAGCGCGGACCGGTCGGCTGCCCCGATCGTCGGCTGGGACCACAAGTTCGCGGTCGTCAAGATCTCCCCGCTGGCGAACTGGACCAAGGCCATGGTCTGGGACGCGATCGTGCGGGAACAGGTGCCCTACAACCCGCTGCACGATCGGGGCTTCGTGAGCATCGGCTGCGCGCCCTGCACGCGGGCCGTCAACGCCGACGAGGACGAGCGGGCCGGCCGGTGGAGCGGGTCGGCCAAGACCGAGTGCGGCCTCCATTCGCGGGGCTCGTGACGGGTTTCATGGTTTCCGGTTTCGCATCATGCAACTGTCCGCCAGAACCGAATACGCGGCGATCGCCGCCGTCGAACTCGCCCGCCGGGCGCAGGGCGGGGAGCCCGTCGGCATGAAGGCCATCTGTGACGCCCAGCGGGTGCCGGCCAAGTTTCTCGTCCACATCCTGCTGCAACTGAAGAGGGCGGGGATCGTGACGAGTGTCCGCGGGGCCGGTGGCGGCTATCGCCTGGCCCGACCGGACGACCAGATTACGCTGCGGCAGATCGACGCCGCCGTCGAGGGGGAGCCGGCATCGCCCGCCCCGGTGACCGCAGGCCTGGCGCGGTCGTCGCGGTCGGCCGCGGCGCTGCTGGCGGCCTGGCGGGAGGCGGCTGCCGCGCGGGCTGCCGCCCTGGAGGCGGTGACGCTCGCCGATCTGGTGGCGGCGAGTCTGGACCCGGCGCACGACATGTACTTCATTTGAGCCCCCGGCCGCCGCAGCCGGGCCGATTTGGCCCGCGTCGTGGCCGCCGCCTTGCCAAAGACCGACCGGCTGTCAGAATCAGCGGCTTCCGCGGGCCCCGGCCACCCGGGCCCCCCTCGGCTCTCTCGCCCGTGTCTCAGAACCACCATGAACGCCACTGTCGAAGTCACCCTCCGGAAGACGACCGGCTCCAGTGAAGCCAGACGCCTGCGGCGCGGCGGCCTGGTGCCCGCGATTCTCTACGGACACAAGGAGCCCTGCGTGGGCCTGGTCGCCAAGCGAGATGCCCTGCACGCCGTGATCCGTCACGGCAGCCGCATCGTCCAGTTGGATGGCGCGGTCAAGACGGCCGCCCTGATTCGCGACCTGCAGTGGGACACCTTCGGCATCGAACCGCTGCACGTCGATTTCCTGCGGGTCAGCGCGAAGGACCTGGTCCGCATCAAGGTGCCGGTGGAACTCAAGGGCGATTCGCCGGGGCACCGTGCGGGCGGGATCGTCAACCTCGTGCTGCACGAGATCGAACTCGAGTGCAAGGCCGATCAGGTGCCCGAGCGAGTGTTGGTGTCGATCGGCCACCTGGAACTCGGCCACGCCCTCAAGGTGAAGGACCTCGAACTGCCGGGCGGCGCTCGCGCCGTGCTCGACGGCGAGGACGCCGTGGTGACCTGCATGCTGCCCACCCGCAAGGGTGCCGAGGAAGCCGCACCGGTCGTCGAGCCAGAGGTGATTGGCCGTAAGCCCGGCGGCGAAGACGCGAAGGAGGAGGCCGGTGGCGAGTGACCGGTCCGTTGAGTCCGGCGGCGGGCCGGACGGATTGGCTGGTGCACCGTGAAACTGCTCGTCGGCCTGGGCAACCCGGGGAACGCCTACCGAGACACGCGACACAACGTGGGCTTCGAGGTGCTCGAGGCGTTGGCCCGACGGGCGGGCAGCCCGCCGCGGCGGGCGAGGTGTCAGGGCGAGATCGCCCAGGCCAGCCTGAGGGGACACGCGACGCTCCTGCTCTGGCCGCTGACGTGGATGAATCTCAGCGGATCAGCGGTGCTGGCGGCCAGGGACTTCTACAAGATTCCGGAATCTGACATGCTGGTGTGCTGCGACGATTTCCATCTGCCCCTCGACACGATCCGGCTGCGGCCGAGCGGGTCGGCGGGCGGCCAAAACGGTCTGGCCGACATCCTGTCGCGCCTGGGCACCACCGCCGTGCCCCGGCTTCGACTGGGTATCGGGCCGGTGCCCGCCGGCTGGAAGGCGGCAGACTTTGTGCTTGGTCGGCTGGCGAAAGACGAGCAGCAGCAGATGGAGGTCATGGTGGAGCGGGCGGCCGACGCGGCGGAAGAATGGCTGGCCCGCGGCATCCAGGCCGCCATGAATCGATACAACTGAGTTTCACATGTCATTGAGACGATAACGGGGTTTTTCCAGGGAGTAGCAAGCGATGGCCGTGTACGAAGGTATGTTCATCCTCGATGCCGGGCGTTACGCCCGTGATCCGGGTGGGGTGACGCAGCAACTGGCCGACCTGATCACGCAGCAGGGAGGCACGCTCCTTGCCGCGCGACTCTGGGATGAGCGTAAGCTCGCCTACCCGATCAAAGGGCAGAAGAAGGGCGTCTACTGGCTGACCTACTTCAAGATGCCGGGTGACGGCCTGACCGTGCTGGATCGGCAGTGCGAGATTAGCGAGGACGTCCTCCGCAAACTCGTGTTGCGGGTCGACGACCGGATCGCCGACGCCCTCGTGCAGCACGCCCTTTCCTCCGGTGAAGCGAGCCGGCGGACGGGGGCGGCCACGGTCGCCGCCGGGCCCGCGGCCTCCTGATCCTGCCCCGCTTGCGGGGTGGTCGGTTGCGGGCTACGATACCGTCGACGTTGTACAGAAGTTCAGTATCCTGGGCAGGTCGCCCCGACACATAGGACAGGGAGTATCGTCGCATGGCCAGTTTCAACAAGGTTGTGTTGGTGGGGAACGTGACCCGCGACCCGGAGGTCCGGTACATCCAGTCGGGCACCGCCGTGACCGACCTCGGCTTGGCGGTCAACGATCGTCGGAAGACCGCCACGGGGGAATGGGTCGAGGAGACGACCTTCGTCGATGTGACGCTGTGGGGCCGCACCGCCGAGGTAGCCGGCGAATACGTGACCAAAGGATCCCCGCTCCTGATCGAGGGGCGACTCAAGCTCGACACGTGGGAAAAGGACGGCAAGAAAAACTCGAAGTTGCGGGTCGTGTGCGAGCGGATGCAATTGCTCGGCGGCAAGGGGGAGGGTGGCCGTGCCAAGGAGCGACCCGCACCGGCCGCGACCAGCGATGATTTCGCCTCGGCTTCACGGTATGATGGCGGCGACGACGGGCCGGCGGTCGGCGGCGACGACGACATTCCCTTCTGAGCCTGGTGTCTCGAACATCCCAATCGTCCACATTCCGTCGGAGAGCATCATGTCCACACACAGCCCTTCCCTCGTCGCGGCCGTTGGCAAGCGGCTGCCCGTCGGGCAACGGGGCGGCATCCAACTGCTGCTGGTTCATCCTGTGGAGCACCTCGGCAAGCAGGGCGAGGTCGTCGAGGTGAAGCGGGGCTATGCCCTCAACTACCTCCTGCCACAGGGGCTGGCGACGATCGCGACCGACCATCACAAGCGGATGGTCGAAAAGCACCGTGCCAAGCTGGAGGAGATCGCCCGCGAGCGGCTGGCGGGTCTGCGAAGCGTGCTCGACGAGCTGTCGCGGACGAGCGTCACGATCGAGGCCAATGCCAACGACGAGGGGCACCTGTACGGGTCGGTGGGCGCGGCCGAGATTTCCCGGTCGCTCAAGCAGCAGGACCTCACCGTGCCGCCCGACCAGATCATCCTCCAGGGCCCGCTCAAGGAAGTCGGCCTCTACACCGTGAAGGTGCGGCTGGCGGCCGAGGTCGAGGGGGATCTCAAGGTGTGGGTGGTTCCCAGCAGTGGCGAGGCTGGATCGAAGTAGCCGCATCACGGGAGCCGGGCCGGATCAGTCCGCAGGGAGGCGTCGGGGCATGAGCACGGCACGGGAGGGAGCCCGGGACGGTGGTACGCGGCGGCGTGTGGATCGGCCGGGCCGGGGTGGCGGGGCGGCGACGATCGCCGAGCCGATCGAGGGCCGGGAACGGCCCACGAACTCCGACGCCGAGAAGGCCGTGCTCGGCAGCATCCTGCTCAAGCCCGACGTCTGCGACGACGTCGCGTTGGTGATCCGGCCGGAGGATTTCTTCGACGAGGCCCACCAGCTCCTCTATCGCCACCTGCTCGATTTGCACGAGGGTGGCAAGCGCATCGATACGACGATCGTGCTGGAGAGGCTCCGCACCCAGGGCGATCTGGAACGGGTCGGCGGCCCGCCGCTGTTGGCCGAGGTGCTCGAGGCGGTGCCGCACGCGGCCCACGCCACCCACTACGCCTTCATCGTCCGGGACAAGGCGTTGCTGCGCAGCCTGATCGATGCCGGCACCGACATCCTGCGGGAGGCGTATGACGCCGCCGACGAGCCTCGCCAGCTCCTCTCCCGGGCGGAGGAGAAGATTTTCTCGATCCTGGAGCGGCGGATTTCGGCCGATGCCAAGCCGATCGCTTCGGTGCTCGAGGACGTGATGGTGCGGATGGACGCCCGCATGAAGCACGAGCATGCCATTGGCGGCGTGGAGACGGGCTTCAGTGATCTCGACACGCTCTGCGGAGGGCTCCACAACTCCGAGCTGATCATCCTGGCAGCGCGGCCCAGCATGGGCAAGACTGCGTTCGCCATGAACATCGCTGAACACGTGGCGATCGGGCTGAAGCAGGCCGTGCTGTTCGTCAGCCTGGAAATGGCCTGCCTGGAGTTGGCGGATCGCCTGCTCTGCTCGTCGGCTCAGGTCAACGGCCACCGGCTCCGCAATGGAACCATTTCTCAGGAGGATCGCCGCCGGCTGGTGCAGAAGTCGGCGGAGATCGGTTCGGCTCCGCTCTACATCGACGACACCCCAGGCCGGACGCTCACCGAGATCGCCGCCGTGGCGCGGCGGCTGAAGCGGAGGCACGGCGTGGCCCTGATGGTGATCGACTACCTGCAGCTGATCGAGCCCGACAACCCGCGCGACCCCCGTCAGGAACAGGTGGCACGGATCGCCCGGCGCCTGAAGATGATGTCGCGAGAGTTCGGCATCCCGGTGCTCTGCCTGGCCCAGCTCAATCGGCAGGCCGAGGCCTCACGAGACAACCGGCCCCGCCTCAATCATCTGCGGGAATCGGGGGCGATCGAGCAGGACGCCGACGTGGTCATGTTCGTGCACCGCGAGGAGTATTACCAGACGAGCGACGAGGAGCGGGAGCGGGTGCGGGGCCAGGCGGAAATCATCATCGCCAAGCAACGCAACGGACCCACCGGCGACGTCAAGCTTCTCTGGCAACAGGACTACACCCGGTTCGTGAACCTCGAGCAACGTCCCTACGACGAGTTCGAGCAGTTCAGCGGGTTCTGAGGGGCAACGGCGGGATGTCCCGCCGTCACGTTGCGTCCGCCGCCAGACGGCGGGTCGCTGGGCCGCTACCGCTTCGACCGCTGGGCCGACCACCACTCCCAGGCGATCGGCAGCACCGACATCACCACGATCCCGACGACGATCAGTTCGAAGTTCCGCTTCACGACGGGAATGTTGCCGAAGTAATACCCGGCCAGCGTGCAGATCAGTACCCAGGCGACACCCCCCACGACGTTGTACCAGAGGAACGTCGTGGGAGGCATGTTCCCCACGCCGGCCACGAACGGCGCGAACGTGCGCACCAACGGCACGAATCGCGCGAGCACGATCGTCTTGCCGCCGTGCCGCTCATAGAATACCTGCGTCCGGTCGAGGTGCTCGCGTTTGAGGAACCAGCGGTCGATCGTGAACGCCTTGGGACCCACCCAGCGGCCCATCGTGTAGTTGATCGTGTCGCCGAGGATGGCGGCGACGGCGAGCAGGCCGAGCAAGAGGGTGATGTGCAGGTCGTCGGGGTAGAGCGAGGCCATCGCGCCGGCGGCAAAGAGCAGCGAGTCCCCGGGCAGGAAGGGCGTCACGACGAGGCCCGTCTCGCAGAGGATGATCGCGAACAAGAGGACGTAGGTCCACGGCCCCCAGGCCTGCAAGACCCCGTGCAGCACTTCGTCGAGCTTCAGGAAAATGTCGAGGATCGAGCCCGGGGCGTCCATGCGTCGAGGCCGTGCCGCGAAATGAAAGGGGCATCAGTGTATCGCGTCGTGGCAGGATGCGGACCCAACCTCGTCGGGGCACGAGGGGGCCGGCCGACGGTGCGGGATACGGTTGGTGGCAGACCGCCCCCAGCAGGTCGACGAGCTCTTCGTGGGCCGGCGTGACCACCAAAGACACGCCTCTCAAGAGGATGGCGAGGTCCCGTGGCGAGTGACCTGGCGACCAGAGCCACCCAGCGATCACGAGGCCGAAGCAGGTCGGCACGAGCAGGGGCAAGGCGCGGGTCCGCACGTGGGCGACCCCCCGGCCAGCTCCCGCCACGACCGCGGTGCGTGTCCGGTGACCGCTCTCGCGAGGCGGTCCATCTGCCGCCAGCCGTGCCACTTGAGGAAGTGGAGGCCCACAGAGAAGAGCGCGGGGCGCGAGCACGGCGCCGCCCCGGGCCCCGGCGGCGATCGCCCGGCGGGGCCCGCCGTCACTCAGGCCGTCACCCTCCACATGAGCCATGCCGAAATGCCAGCAGCTGAGGGCCGCAAACATGGCCATCACGTCCACGGGTGCGAGCGTGAAGCAGGTTGCGACGACGGCCATAGTGGCGACGCAGGCGAGCCACAGCCCGACCAGCGGCCAGCCGCAGGGACCAGCCCGGCCCGGTGATCAGGGCGGTCGCGACGGACGGGCGGTCGTCATGGCTTAGCTCCCGCGCACGCGCGGTCCGCTCGCCGGGAGATCGGCGAACGGGCCGTGATGGTGCGTACCGATGACGTCAGGAGGAGGCAGGCTACTCCCGATGCCCCGTGGCCCTGATGCCCTGGTAGGCCACGAGCCCGAAGCCGACCTTGTTGATGACGTCCGCCACGCTGTAGATGATCTCGCGATACTCCCCGGCCCCCGCGCGGGCCATCAGGAAGCCGATCGGATAGATCGCTCAGCCGATCAGCACGAACAGCCGCATCGTCTCGAGCGAGTTGGCGAGCAACGCCGGAGCCTCCCTGAGGGCGTGTCCCAACGACCTGAACAGGACGCCGACGATCATCAGCTCGAACAGTCAGGAGACGATGAAAAAAGTGCACCACCACCGGGAATCGACCTCGGCAACAGGGCCGTGACGATCATCGCCACGACGAGCTGCCAGAAAAACGTGGTGCCCTCTTCAACCATCCGCAGCAGGAGCAGGAACTACATCAACAGCAGGGGTGTCGTGAACAGCCAGTCGACGTACCTCAGCGCCGTCGGAAAGCCCTGGCCCGACCGGTACACGCCCGTCATCTTGAAGGAGGGAAACAGGCAATGGCACAGACCAGGCCCGCCACGACCATCGTGCTGCGGGATTCCGGAGCCACTCCGTTGCGGAGCAGGAAGAAATAGAGTGGGCCGGCGCCCATGGCGGCACATCCCATCTACGGGTGGCGATAGCCGCAGTGCCGGAAGCTGTTTCGGCACTCGGTCTCGGGCCGGGCGACACGTCGTCATGTGCCGTGATTTCCGTGGCCGGCATGCCGTCGTGCCTGGCCCGCGACGTCGAGGCCCACCGACGAGCTCCAGGCATCGAGCAGGTGGGTGAATACCGGGCCCGGGCGGCCGTCTCCGACCGCGATGCCATCGAAGCGCGTGACCGGCAGGATGCAGTTCGGCGTGCTCGTCAGCAGAATCTCTTCCGCGGCCGCGAGATCGCCCGCCCGTAGCGACCGCTCTTCCCAGACGATGCCCAGGCGGCCCGCGAGATCGCGGGCGAAGCCCAGGCTCACGCCGGCCAGCGCGTCGCCGGCCGGCGGTGTGGCGACCTTCCCGCCATGGACGATCGCCACGTTGGCGGTCGTGGTCTCGCTAATGCGGCCGTCCTCGTGGGCGAGCACGGCCCGCGCACCGGCCTCCAGGGCCGCGGCCTCGCGATCAGCCAGATGGTAGTGGAGTCGACTCCGCACCTTGGCCGCGAGCGGCCAGCACGTGTCGGGCACCTGGGTGACCGACACGCTGCGGAGCGAGAGGCCGTGCCCGTACGCGGCGGCCCACATGCCGAAGGCGAGGGGAACCGTGTGGATGCCGACGCGTGGCCGGCCTGCACGACCGCCGTGTTGGGCCGGCAGGTCGCCGGCGGTGACGAAGATCACCAGGGCCAGATCGCCGGGCGAGCCGTCGGCCGCGACGGGCAGCAGTCGGTGGTTGTGTGCCGCGACCGCGGCGGCGGCCGTCATGATCTCGGTGATGCTCCAGGCCGCGGACAGCCCCACCAGCTCGAGCGAACGCAGGAGCCGCTGAGCATGAGGCTCAGGGAGGAACAGCCGCCCGCGAAACGTCCGCAGCTGCTCGGTGACCGTGGCCCCGAGCACGAAGCCTGCGTCACCCGCCGGAATCGCCAGAGCGGCCTGGTCGATCACGCATCCATCGAGCCAAGCCGCCGCGCCGGAGATCCCCGCCAACGCGGCCATGAGACACTCGTGGAACGAGCCGGGGCTTCCGGGAGACCCGCGGGCGCCGCGAGCGAAAGCGACATTCTCCGCCGGGAACGGACGCCGCATGCTGCCGAAGTGGAGGATAGGGGATTCGAACCCCTGACCTTCTGGCTGCCAGCCAGACGCTCTCCCAATTGAGCTAATCCCCCAAATCACGTTCGGGGCGGCATGCGCGTGTTTCTACGCCTCTTCAACGTATCGCCGAATCGGGTGGGTGTCAACGTGACCGCCCGACCGCAGCCTGCGACTCGACTAGCAACACCGCTCCCCGGGAAGCACACTCATCGTCACACGGCGGGCCGCCAGCCGGCCCGGCGTCGTTCCGTCCTGCGACGAGTCGGACATGCCGGCCATGCCTCCTGCGAACCCAGCACGCGATGCGTCAGCGCGACGGTCACCCCCAGAGGCCGTGGTGGCGTTCATGAGCGTGGCGCTGGCCTTCTATCTCGTCGGGCTCGCGATCTCGATCGCGGGCAACTCGGTGAGCGGCTCTTCGGCCCTGCTGCGATCCGTCGCGTCGCGGCTCTTCGTCCCCTGGATGGCGCCGGCGTGGCTCGATCTCGGCTTCGATGACCCGCTCACCTCCGGCACGCCCGAGGATGGCGACCATCGGCTCGAACTTCGCAGCCATACCGCGGCCAGCGATCCGATTCGGCTACCAGGCGAACTCGCCGGGGAGCGAGCCGCCCGCTGGCGGCGTCTGGCCCGCGGGATCGCGCTGGCGCATGCCGATGACGCCGCCGCGGGGCTAGCGGCAGGCATCGGCCGCGGCAGCTTCGCCCGCTGTGGCAACGAGGACGTGATCGTGCGGGTCTTGCGGACACCGCTGGCGGACCGCGTCGGGCCGCCCAGGCCGCCGCGCTTGGAGCAGGTCTACGCCGCCCGCGTCCGCAGGGTCGACGGTGATCTCCAACTGATCGAGCTGGGGGGAGGCGCGCGACGGAGCGAACTCGCTCCGCTGCTGCCGTCCCCGGTCTCCGCGCGGGATCGCGACGGCGCGGAAGACGCGGTGGGTGCCTCGCCATGACGGCCATCGTGCAGTCGCAGCCCGCGCAGGCGGAGGGCAGGCTCACCGAAGCGGTGGGCCGGACCTGGATGCGGTTCTGGTTCACGCCGGCCGACACGCGGCCGTTGGCCGCGGTGCGGATTCTCGCAGGGCTGCTGGG
Source organism: Planctomycetota bacterium (assembly GCA_016872955.1). Taxonomy (GTDB): domain Bacteria; phylum Planctomycetota; class Planctomycetia; order Pirellulales; family UBA1268; genus QWPN01. The sequence goes on along the minus strand of VGYP01000009.1, from coordinate 12,979 downwards.
CCTGGTGCTGGCCGGGAGCTACGCGGGTGATCTCGAGACCTGGTTCGGGCCCGGCGGGATGATTCCGCTCGACGGCCCGGAAGGCTGGGTCGGGACCCGCGTGCCGTCGCTCTTCGCGCTGGCACGATCGACCGTCATCTTGTGGGCACTGTTCGGGCTGCTGCTGGCGGCGTTGGTCGCCGTCACGCTGGGTCTGGGGGGACGGTTGGCCTGCGTCGCCGCGGCCGCGCTCTGGGCGTCGTTGCTCGCCCGCGGCCCTGTGCTCGCTGGGCCGGCCGACGATTGCCTGGCTGTGCTGCTGTGGTGCCTCGTCGTCGGGCCTGCGTCCGCCCGCTGGTCGATCGACGGACTGCTCCGCGGCCGGCGCGGCCTGCCAACGGCCGGCCACTCGGTCTGGGCCCGCGTGGCGCTGGGGCTCGTGCGGGTCCACGTGGCTGCAATCACCCTGGCGGTGTTGCTCGCCCAGTTGAAGGGAGACTCTTGGTGGGACGGTACGGCGGCCTGGTGGCTCGCCGCCCGGCCGGGCTCGGCGACCCATGGCCTGACGCGGGTCTACCGTGGCTCGGAGTACCTGATGAATCTGGTCACCCACGCCATCGTGGCCTTCGAGGTGGTCTTCGCCGGTGGGCTGTGGTTCGCCGCGACGCGGCGGCTGGTGGCCCGTGCGGGGCTGGTGGCGTGGCCGCTGATCGGCGTGCTGGCGGGTGAGCCCTGCTGGGGACTTGCGATGGCGATCTTCTGCGTAGCCGCTGTTTTTCCGACCGAGGCAGCGGACTACACTTTTCATCGGTACGGCACGGTCGGGATCCAAGGGCCCGCGACCGACACGGTTTCCCCGCGGAGCCCCGGCTGATCCCGATACCGGTGGCTCACCAAGCAGGTCGAGCGTCATGCCCCATTCGGTTCGCGCCGCATCGGTCTATGTCACCCTCGGCGGAGGGCTGCTCGCCGCCTCGCTGTCGCTTGCGGCACGGGCTGCCGGCCCATCCTTCGACCGCGACGTGCGACCGATCCTGGCAGAGCATTGCTTTGCGTGCCACGGACCGGATCCGGCCGCCCGCGAGGCGGGCTTGCGGCTCGACGTCCGCGAGGGGGCGACGGCCGACCGGGGGGGCACGCGAGCGGTGGCGCCCGGCAACGTCGGGGCCAGCGAGCTGGCGACGCGAATCCGATCCACAGATCCGGACGTCATCATGCCACCCCCCGACACCAACAAGCGGCTCACCGACGCCCAGCGGATGACCCTGGAGCGTTGGATCGCGGCGGGGGCCGAATACGAGGGGCACTGGGCATATCGGCCGCTGCGACGGCCCGAGTTGCCAGCCACCGCTGGTCAGGCCAACCCGGTGGACGTCTTCGTCGACGCGCTGCTTGCCGAACGGGGGATCGCGCCGGCTCCGGAGGCCGATCGGGCCACCCTGATCCGGCGGCTGTCGTTCGACCTGACCGGCCTGCCTCCGGAACCGGCGGAGGTCGACGCATTTGTCCGCGAGACTGCCCCCGATGCCTACGACCGGCTGCTCGACCGGCTGCTGGCGGGCCCGCACCATGCCGAGCGACTGGCGGCCTGGTGGCTGGATCTCGTCCGCTATGCCGACAGCGTCGGCTACCACGGCGATCAGGAGATCACCATGTGGCCCTACCGCGACTGGGTTATCGAGGCGTTCGCGTCGAACATGCCGTTCGACCGCTTCACGCGCGAGCAGCTCGCTGGAGACATCCTGCCCGACGCCACCGGTGACCAACGGGTGGCGGCCGCCTACAACCGTCTCAACATGATGAGCGCGGAAGGAGGCGGACAGGACAAGGAGTATCACGCCAAGTACGCGGCCGACCGCGTTCGCGCCACTGCCGGGGCCTGGCTTGGCTCGACGCTCGGCTGCGCGGAGTGCCACGACCACAAGTACGACCCGTTCACCACCCGCGACTTCTACGCCTTCGCCGCGTTCTTCGCCGACGTCGCGGAGCGGGGCATCTACCACGGGGCCAACTCCAACGGCATCTGGGGCGAGATGATGCGGGTGCCCACGCCCGCGCAGTTCTTGCGGCTGCGCGAACTCGAGGAGCGGCTGGCCGCCGTCGCCGCTCCGGCTGATGCGGGCCCCGAGGCCCAGGAGGCGGCGGCCCAGGCGCGGGCCGCGGTCCAGGCCGAGATCGACGCCGTCGACCGGTCGCTCGCCGCGATGCCCGCCACCGTCTCGAGGCCGCCCCGCACCGTGCGGGTGCTGCCCCGCGGCAACTGGATGGACGAATCGGGCGAGGTCGTGTCGCCCGCCCCGCCCGGGTTCCTGCCGGGTATCGGCGGAGGCCAGTCCCGCTCGTCTCGACTCGACCTGGCGTCTTGGATGACGTCGGCCGAGAACCCCCTCGTGCCCCGTGTGCTGGCCAACCGCCTCTGGGCGCTGGCCTTCGGCCAAGGGCTCTCCCGGCGTCTCGATGACCACGGTTCCCAGGGAGAGCCGCCCAGTCATCCGGAACTGCTCGACTGGCTGGCCTGTGACCTCCGCGACGGCGGCTGGGACGTGCGGCGCGTGCTGCGGACCGTGGTCTCGAGCCGTGCCTATCGTCGGTCGAGCGTGCCGACCCCCGCGCGGCGCGAGGCCGATCCCGACAATCGCCTGCTGGCCCGCCAGGATCGCCACCGCCTCGAGGCCGAGTACGTCAGGGACGTGGCGTTGGCTGCCTCCGGCCTGCTCGTTCGGGCGGTGGGCGGTCCGAGTGTGAAGCCCTTCCAGCCCCAGGGTTACTGGGACTATCTCAACTTTCCCCAGCGGACCTATCAGGCTGACACGGGCCCTGCGGCCTACCGCCGCGGCCTGTACGTCCACTGGCAGCGGCAGTATCTCCATCCCGCCATGCTGGTCTTCGACGCGCCGAGTCGCGAGGAGTGCACGGCGAGGCGGCCGCGGTCGAACACGCCGCTGCAGGCGCTCGTGCTGCTCAATGACCCGCAGTTCGTCGAGGCGGCGCGTGCGCTGGCCGCCATGACGATCGCCGAGGCCGGCCACGACCCCCTCGACCGTGCCCGTTTCATGCTGCAGCGGGGCATCGGCCGCGTGCCGCTGGCCGCGGAAGCGGCGGTGATCGCCGACCTCGCAACCCGCCAGCGGGAATCGTTCGCCGGCGACCCAGCGGCTGCCGGCGCGCTGGTGGCCGTCGGGGCGTCACCGCCCCCGCCCGGAGCCGACGTCGTCGAACTGGCCGCCTGGACCGCCGCGGCCCGCGCGGTGTTCAACCTCGGTGAGGCCTACACGAGGAACTGAGCGACCATGACGCCCCTGCCCCGTTCTGTCACCGAGCAACTGGCGCGGCGTGCGTTCCTCTCGCGGGCCGCCGGCGGGCTCGGTGGCCTGGCCGCGGGCTCGCTACTGGCGTCGCCGGGGGCACACGCCGCCGAGACGGCCCGTTGGCAGGGAGTGGTCCGGCCCTGGCACGTGCCTCCCCGGGCTCGGCGGGTGATCTGGCTGTACATGGCCGGCGGCATGACCCACCTCGACACCTTCGATCATAAGCCCAGGCTCGTCTCGATGGACGGCCAGCCGATGCCGGAGAGCTTCACCAACGGGCAGCAGATCGCGCAGCTTCAAGGCCAGCAGCTTAGGTGTCTCGCGCCCCAGCATCCTTTCGCGCGGGCGGGCCAGAGCGGCCAGGAGATTAGCACGATCTTCCCCGAGATCTCTGCGCGGATCGCCGACCGGATCGCGATCGTTCGCAGCCTGCACACGGCTGCCATCAACCACGATCCGGCCCACACGTTCATGAACACCGGCTCGATGATCTCGGGACGACCCGCCGCCGGCAGCTGGCTGTGGTACGGCCTGGGCAACGATGCCGAGGATCTGCCGGGATTCGTCGTGATGGTCAGCACGGGGAAGTTCGGCCAGAGCCAGCCGATCGCCTCCCGCCAGTGGCACTCAGGCTTCCTGCCGAGCCGTTTCCAGGGCGTGGAGTTTCGTTCCAAGGGCGATCCGGTGCTGTACGTGAACAATCCGCCGGGCGTGAGTGGAGTTGGGCAGCGGCAGGTGGTCGACGCCGTGTCCAAGCTCGATTCCCAGCGGGGCGAACTGGTCGACGATCCCGAGGTGGCGGCGCGGCTCGCGCAGTACGAGCTCGCCTTTCGCATGCAGGCGAGCGTACCCGGACTGGTGGACCTCTCCGACGAGCCGGAGAGTACGTTTTCCCTGTACGGCACTCGGGGAGGCGACGGGTCGTTCGCGGCCAACTGCCTGCTGGCCAGGCGGCTGGCCGAGCGGGGGGTGCGGTTCATCCAGCTCTACCATCGCGACTGGGACCACCATGGGAGTGTCAAAGACCACGTCCGGGGTACGGCTGCCGAAGTGGATCGTGGGGCCGCCGCCCTGGTCGAGGATCTTGCCCGACGGGGCATGCTCGACGACACGCTGGTCGTGTTCGGCACGGAGTTCGGTCGTACCCCGATGGCCCAGGGCAACGGCCGTGACCACCACATGAAGGCCTTTTCGATCTGGCTGGCAGGCGGTGGCATCCGGCCGGGAATCACCTACGGAGTTACCGACGAGTTGGGCTACGACGTGGCGGAGAATCCGGTCACTGTCCACGACCTCCATGCGACATTGCTGCACCTGCTGGGCATCGACCACACACGGCTCACGATCCGTGCCCAGGGTCGGGACTTCAGGCTGACGGACGTGCATGGGCACGTCGTCAAGGGTCTGATCACGTGAGCGTCGCCCTCATGCGGCTCCCACGCGATCCGCCGGCGTCCAGGACCGCGGCTGCCATCCAGGCCGGCACGACGCCACGAGCAGCCTCTGGCCTCCCATGGACAAGGCCTGTCGGGCCGCTGTCGAGCGCGAGGGTCACGGGTGGCCCGTATCAGCCGCTCGCCAGAAGCCGCTCGAAGGTGGCCTCGTCGATCACCGCCACACCGAGCTTCGTCGCCTTGTCGAGCTGCCTGCCTCGGCGCCGGCGACGAGATAGTCGGTCTTCTTCGAGACGCTCCCCGCCGCCCGGCCCCCGGCACGCCGGATCGCCTCCTCGGCCTGCTCGCGGGAAAATCGCTCGAGGGTCCCCGTCACCACTAGCGTCTTGCCGGTCAGCGGCCCCTCGCTCACCCGCTCCGCCGCCGGCACATCAAGCCGCACGCCGGCGCGTCGCAGGCCGTCGATCGTTCGCCGCCCCTCGTCGCCGGCCAGCCACTCGTGGACGCTGGCCGCGATCACCGGGCCGATCTCGGGTACCGCCCCCAGTTCGTCGGCGGTCGCCGCGGCGAGCGCGTCGATTGTGGGGAAACGGGCCGCCAGCAGCGCCGCCACCCGCGGGCCGACGTGCCGGATGCCAAGGGCGTTGAGCACGCGGACGAGTCCGCGGTCCTTGCTCTGCCGAATCTGGGCGACTAGCGCGGCGGCCGACTTCTGACCCATGCGTTCCAGCGGCTCGAGCTGGGCCGCCTCGAGGGCGTAGAGGTCGGCGTAGTGCCTGACGAGGCCGGTGGCCACGAGTTGCTCGACCAGTTTGTCGCCGAGCCCCTCGATGTCCATCGCCCCGCGCGACGCGAAGAAGCGCATCCGCTCCCGGCAGCGAGCCGGGCAGTCGACGTTGGGGCAACGGATGTAGACCCCGTCGGGGTCCTTGACCACGGCCGTGCCGCACTCCGGGCAGGCGGCCGGCGGTTCCCAGACGGGCAGACGGCCGGTGCGGAGGTGTTTCTCCACGCGGACGACGTGCGGGATCACCTTGCCGGCCTTCTCGACGACCAGCACGTCGCCCACGCGGACGTCCTTGCGAGCCACCTCCTCGGCGTTGTGCAGGCTGGCTCGGCGTACGATCGTGCCGGCGAGTTCCACAGGCTCCAGGTCGGCCACGGGAGTGATCGTGCCGCCGCGGCCCACCTGGACGCGGATGCCCGCCAGCCGGGTGGTGGCCTCGAACTTCTCAAACTTCCAGGCGATCGCCCAACGGGGGCTCTTGGCCGTGCTCCCCAGCAGCCGCTGCTGGGCGAAATCGTCCACCTTGACCACGAAGCCATCGACCTCGAAGTCAAGGCCGTGGAGGTCCTCGATCAGCTCGGTGCCGTGCTCCACGAGTGTATCGAGCGACGCAAAGGCCTCGGTCCGCTGGGCGACCGGTAGCCCGGCGCGGGTGGCCCAGGCGAACAAGTCCGACTGCGAGCCGATACCCAGCCCGGTCGCGTCACCCACGCCGTGGCACAGGAACCTGAGCGGGCGGGCCGCGCACTCCCGTGGATCGAGCAGGCGGATGCTGCCGGCGGCCACGTTGCGGGTGTTGGCGAACGGGGCGAGGCCCGCGGAGGCCTGTCGCTCGTTGAGCGAGACGAGGTCGGAGTTGGTCATGTAGACCTCGCCACGGACCTCGACCAAGGCCGGCGGCTGGTCGACCGCGAGCGCGAACGGCACGCCGTGGATGGTGCGGACGTTGTGGGTGACGTCGTCACCGGTGACGCCGTTGCCGCGGGTCGCCCCGAGCACGAGCCGGCCCTGCTCGTAGGTCAGTGACATTGCCACGCCGTCGATCTTGAGTTCGAGCACGAAGCGCGGGGGACACTCGTCGCCCGCCTCCAACAGCAGTTTTTCGACCCGGCGGCCCCAGGCCCGCAGGTCGTCGACGCCGTACGTATTGTCGATCGACATCATCGGCAGCCGGTGCCGGACACTCGTCAACTCGGCCACTGGCTCGTCGCCGATCCGCTGCGTCGGGCTGTCGGCTTCGACGAGGTCGGAGTGGTCGGCCTCGAGGTCACGAAGCTCGGCCACGAGGCGATCGTAGTCGAGATCGGTGATCTCGGGAGCCGCCTCGAAGTAATACTTGCGGTCGTGGTGACGAATCTCCGCGCGGAGGCGGGCGATCCGGCTGGCGGGCGAGGCGGTCAAGGCTCGTCGGCTCCGGTTTCATCGGGCGGCATGGTCTCGCGGGCGGCTCGCGTGCGGCGGATCCGTTCGCCGGCGACGTGATCGACCCAGATGGCCCCCACCGTCGCGACCGCCAGAATGACGATCTCCCAGACAAGCAGGGTGGTGCCGTGCTCGTCGACCAGGCGATCGAAGGGGTGCCGTCCGCCCGGCGCGCCCGCGGGGCGCAGGCCGCGGAGCACCGCCACGCAGGAGGCGGCGACCGTGATGGTGAAGGCGAAGCCGACGACGCCAAGCACGGCGTAGAACGGATTGCGTGGTGGACGTGGCATGGCGGACCCTCCGACGCGTGGCAACGTGAAAGTATAGCGGCAGGCCTGTCCGGTCCGGCCGGGAATCGCCCGTCGCGCCCAGCGCGGGACGGTGTCGCGGGCGGCGGTACGAGCCGCCTGCGGAGACGGCCGTGGGAGTCGGGCTGGAAGAACGACGATCGTCCTGATCCCGCTGTCGGCGAGAGGCTGCGGGGAACGCGCTGAGGCGACGATTGCTTGACTGTCGTGTCCGGCAGCCGGTCTCGTTTGGTGGTCCGGGCATGTCAGGAAGCCCCATGCGTCCCTGTTGCTGCCGCCGAATCGTCCCCTCGCGGCTGTCGTGCTCGGGGACCTCATGGCGACGCCCCGTTTCGCACAGCCCCTGAAGCCCGAGCAGCAGCGTCAACTCGGATCTGGTCCACGACGTCACGCCCGACTTCGGGTGGACGGAGCGTTGGAAAAAGGGCGGGATCAACGCCCGGGGCTCGTGGAGGGTGCAGGACGACGGTTCCTACGTCGTAACGCTCGACAACCAGTAGCGGCTGCGACTCTGGCCCACGGGCAACGACAAACTCGCGGTGCTCGTGTTTCAGCCGAACGGGGAAATGGTTGGCGACGGTTTGCTGCTCTCATGGGAATGAGGCAGTCATCCTCCGCCACGAGCATCCGCCACGCCTGAAGGGCGGCCTAAGCCGCCGCACGGCTGCGGGCGAGCAGCGTCTCGACGGCGGCGAGCACCGCATCGACTTCGACGGCCGCCATCGCTGCCGCGTCGGTCTTGCGGTCCTCCCAAGCGGGCCGCGCGGCTTCCGGCGGCTCGACGCAGACGTGCTGCGATCCATAGGGTCCGTTGCGAGCGGCGGGCACCGGGCCGAACAGGCCGACGCAGGGCGTGCCGACGGCCGCGGCCAGATGCAGCGGACCGGTGTCGGCCGAGATCAGCAGGCGTGAGCGGCGGAAGAGCTCCCCGAGATCCTGCAGCGAGGTCGCGGTTGCCACGATCGCGGCATCGTCGCACGCCGCAGCAATCCGCTCGGCAGTCGCGCGTTCGGCCGCTCCACCCCAGACCACCAACGGCCGGATCCCATACCGCTGGTGCAAGCTCCGGCCCAGGGCCGCGAACCGCTCTGGCTCCCACCGCTTGCTCGCCCAGCCGGCGCCGGGATTGATCACCACCGGTGGATCGGAAAGTCTCAGGCTCGTCAGCCACTGCTGGACCCGTTCACGGCTGATCGGCCAGCGGGGCATTGCGAACTCCGGCCGTCGCTCCCGGATTCCCAGGGGCACGAGCAGGTCGCAGTTGCGGTCGACGACGTGCGTCGCGACGGGCTTCACGCGGTTGGTGTACGCCAGCCACGATTGCTCCCGGGCCATGGGGCGGGCGAAGCCGATCCGCATGCGGGCTCCTGACAACCAGGTGGCGACGCCGCTCTTGAGCAGGCCCTGCAGGTCGATCGTCACGTCGGGCTTGAAGGCACGCAACTGGCGACGCAGTCGCAGCACGGTCGCGGGTGACTTCAGCCAGCCGCGGGGCAGGCGGAAGAGATGATCGACGGCGGGGTGGCCGGCCAGCACGTCGGCGGCACGTCCTTCGATGGCCCAGCCGATCGCCGCGTCAGGAAAGACCCGCCTCAGGGCCACCGCCACCGGCACGCCGTGCAGTACGTCGCCAATGGCGGAGAGTTTGACGACGACGATCGAGCGGGGCGTGTCCATGCAACCAGCGGTATCTGGGGCGGGCCCAAGAGAATCGCGGGAAAAGGTTGGGTGAACAAGCCCAGTTTTGGGCCGATCGTGCGGGTCTTTCGGGCCGGTCGGGTGCGTGGGGAACGCGGTCGACACCGCCGATCACCGGCCGGCGAGGTCGCACAACAGCGCGTCGGTGACCGCCTGCGGACAGCTCCACACGAGAAAGAAGAGCGACTCGCGGACGAGTCGTTCGGCGGGGTGACCGCGGACGAAGCCAGCGCCCTTGGAGGCCGCTAGGGTGGCCTGCCCCGCCCGGAGCACGAGATCATTGGCGGCCGCCCGCAGCCCCTCGCGTTCGGATGCTGACGCGGCCGTGCTCGCCGCACGATCGAGCCGACCGGTGAGGTCGGCGAGGTCCTCGGAGAGTCCGGCGGCGATCGGTGCGAGGCCGTCGCGGCGGCCGGCCTCGCGGCCCACGATCTCGATCGCAGCCCGAGCGGAGCCGATCGCCAAGGCTGTCGTGGCCAGGCCGCCCGTGCGGGGAGCGTTGGGCTCCGGTGACGCGATGGCATGCGTTGGTCGCACGGCCCGGAATCGCACGGCCGCGGTGCGGCTGCCGGAGAGCGCGAGCATGTTGAGCGGACAATCGATCGCCAGGCCGGTTGCCGCGGTCGACACCATGAAGAACATCTGGCCCTCCGTCGGGGTCATCGCCCCGGCGACGATCGTGTCGCAGGCCTCAGCGCCGGTCACCCAGGGGCAAAGGCCATCGAGTCGCCAGCCATCACCGTCGCGGTCGGCCATGAGTGCCGGCCGGCCGAGGTGCTGACGGCTGGTGGTGAGTTGCGAGATGCCGACGGTGGTGAACGTCTCGCCGCGGGCCAGCGCAGGCAGCAGAGCGGCCCGCACCGGCGCCTTGGCGGTCGTGATCACCCGCACCGCTGCGGCCCACTGGGACACCGCCAAGGCGGTGGTGAGGCAGGCGTGCGCCAGGCTCGCGAGCGTGGCGACCAGCCGCGGCTCCGACGCGCCGCTCCCGCCGCAGTCGGCCGGCACGAAGCGGCCGAGAATGCCCAGGTCGGCGAGCAGCCGCATTCCGCCGCTTTGCCACGGTCCATCGACCGCGGAGCGGTCTGCGATCTCGCGCAGGCGTTCGCAGGCGACGCGAAGCGGCTCGTCTGTGGCGCGGGGGGCGAGGTCAGGCGACGTCATGACGCCATCATAAGGCGACCGGCGGGCGACCGGCGTCCGCTGCACGGCGGCTGGCAGTCGCTATACTGTCGCCACTTCCGGCAGGCGGCCCGCCATCTCCACATCCCTCCTGGAGTTCCTCCCATGAGCCAAGCCAAAGAAGCCACGGCGGGCGTCGCACCCGCCGCCCTGTCCTCCCCCAACGGGGTCGCCAAGGGCGGCCACCTGCCACCCCGGCTCAACGAGTTGTCGCCCCAGAACCTCTACGCCAAGTGCATGGCCCTGGCCCGCAATCTCTGGTGGAGTTGGCACCCCGAGGTGACCAACCTGTTCCGGGAACTCGACCCGATCCGCTGGCGGCAACTCGACCACAACCCGATCGCGTTGTTGGCCGAGTTCACGCCCGAGCGGCTTGAGGCCCGGGCCGCGGAACTGGTGCTTTACAGCCGGATCAATCAGGCCCATCGGCGGATGAAGGAATATCTGGCCGCCGAGAACACCTGGAGCAACGTGCATGCCGGTGTGCTCGGCTCCAAGCCGGTGGTCTACTTCTCGGCCGAGTTCGGCATCCACGAGTCGGTGCCGATCTACTCCGGCGGCTTGGGGGTGCTCGCCGGCGATCACGTGAAGAGTGCCAGCGGCCTGGGGGTCCCGCTGGTGGCCGTGGGGCTGTTCTACACGCAGGGCTACTTTCGCCAGCACCTCGACATTGACGGCTTCCAGCACGAGGAATACCAGCCGACGAAGGTCGATCTGCTCCCGATCGAGCCGGCTATCGGCCTCGACGGGCGGCCGATCATGGTGCAGGTGGACACCCGCGGTGGACCGTTGTTCGCCAAGGTCTGGAAGTTGTCCGTGGGCCGCTGCAGCCTCTATCTGCTCGATTCCGACATCGAGGAGAACGCCCTCGCCGATCGGCCCCTCACGAGTCGCCTCTACGGCGGTGACACGAGGACCCGGATCCGCCAGGAGATCATCCTGGGCATCGGTGGCGTCAAGGCGATCCGATCGCTGGGGATCGTGCCGGGCGTCTACCATTTGAACGAGGGACACTCCGCCTTCGCCACGTTGGAGGCGGTCCGCGGCTGCATGGAGCGAGACGGGTATCCCTTCGACGACGCGATGCGTCGTGTCGCCCGGCAGACGGTGTTCACCACGCACACGCCCGTGCCGGCGGGGCACGATCGCTTCGACGGTAACCTGATGGAGGAGCATCTGGGGCCGATGCGGGAAGGATTGGGAATATCGCACGACCAGTTGATGGGGCTCGGCCGCGTCGAGCCCCACAACCACCAGGAGCCCTTCTGCATGACCGTGCTCGGGCTGAAGTTGTCGCGACGGGCCAATGCCGTCAGCGCGCTGCACGGTCACGTCAGCCGTCGGATGTGGGCCAACCTCTGGCCGTGGAAGGTCGAGGAGGAGGTGCCGATCGGCCACATCACCAACGGTGTCCACGTGCCGAGTTGGCTGTCGTGGCAGATGTTGTTGCTGTACGACCGGATCTTTCCGGCGAACTGGTTCCGGCAGATGGGTGGCCCCGAGGTCTGGCAGAAGATCCACGAATGCGACCCGGGCGAACTCTGGGAGACCCACTACGCCCTCAAAAACCTGCTCTTACAGTTCGTGCGACGGCGGCTGGCCAGGCAGTGCCGGCGACGCGGAGAGTGCGACGAGGCGGTCGAACTGGCCCGCACCGTGCTCGACCCCAACATCCTCACGATCGGGTTCGCCCGCCGCTTCGCGACCTACAAGCGGGCCGACCTGCTGCTCTCCGACCTCGACAGGCTGCATGCCCTGATCAGCGATGCCGACCGGCCGATCCAGATCATCTACGCGGGCAAGTCGCATCCGGCCGACGAGCCCGGCAAAGGGCTGATCCGCAAGATCGCCAATCTCCGGCATGATCCCCGATTCGCCGGACGGCTGGTGTTCGTCGAGGACTACGACATCAACGTCGCCCGGCATCTCGTGCAGGGCGTCGACGTGTGGCTCAACAATCCCCGGCGGCCGCTCGAGGCATCCGGCACGAGCGGCCAGAAGGTGGTGCTCAACGGGGGACTCAACTGCTCGATCCTCGACGGATGGTGGGCCGAGGCCTACGACGGCCGCAACGGCTTCGCGATCAGCCGCGGCGAGACCCACTTGAACGATGAGATCACGGACCGTCGCGACGGGGAGGCGTTGCTCGAGACGCTCACCAAGGAGGTGATCCCGCTGTTCTACGATCGTGATGCCGACGGCCTGCCGCGACAGTGGATCAGGATGATGATGAACTCGATCAGTTCGCTCGCCTGGCGGTTCAGTGCCCATCGCATGGTGATGGACTACGCGCGGGCCTGTTACGTGCCGGCCGCGGGCGGGATCTCTTGCGACATGGCACCGCGGTAGCCGGCCGTCGAGGCGATCGGATCAGTTCGCGGACGGCGGGGCGTCGACGGGTCGGCGGGCGAAGTCGACCTCGGCCTTCCAGCGGGCGACGGCCTTGGCGGCCTCAGCGCGGGTCACCGTGGCGGCATCGAGTTCGGCCTGCGCCGTTTCCATGGTCTGGCGGGCAGCCGCCCACTGTGATTCGGTGAGCTGGAGGGCCTTGGCGGCCCGCTCGACCCGCTCGGCCGCGTCGCGCTCCGCCGTCGCCACGTCACCGAGCGACTTCTCGGCCGCAGCCAGCCGTTCCGCGAGGGGCGGTGGATTGGTGTCGAGGGTGCCGGCCGGCCGGCCGTCGGCGGTCGTAAAGCTGACGAGCGCACCGGCCCAGTCGCCCGCAAAGATACGGGTGGTGTCGCTCGAGGCGGCCACGCGGGTGCCGATGTCGGCCAGCGGCCCCATCTCACGCGCGAGCGTGCCATCTGCCTTCCAGAGTTTCACCTTCTTGTCGCGGCCGGTGGTGGCGAGGCGGCCGTCGCGGAGCCAGGTGGCCCCGCATCCGCCGCCGGCATGGGC
>VGYP01000008.1 GCA_016872955.1 Planctomycetota bacterium | reverse complement strand
CCGTGCCCCAGCAGATTGAGCACCTCCTCGCGAACGTCCTCCAACTTGAGCCCGAGGTTCATGAGCACCTGGGCCGCCACACCCTCCTGCTCGCGGAGAAGGCCGAGCAGGATGTGCTCGGTGCCGACGTAGTTGTGGTTGAGGTTTCGGGCCTCCTCCATCGAATACTCGATCACCTTCTTGGCCCGCGGCGTCTGTGGCAGCTTGCCCATCGTGACCATATCAGGGCCGCTTTGGACGAGCTTCTCGACCTCCATGCGGATTTTTCGCAGATCGATATCGAGGTTCTTGAGCACGTTGGCGGCGACGCCGCTGCCCTCCTTGATCAGGCCGAGGAGGACATGCTCCGTCCCGATGTACTCGTGGTTGAACCGCTGGGCCTCCTGGTTGGCCAGTTGCATGACCTTGCGGGCCCGGTCCGTGAATCGCTCGTACATCGTTGTATCCTGGGTGCCTGCGTTGCCTGCCACCCCGTCGGGCGGTCCCCGACGGGTTTCGCGACTGCCAAGTCGGCAGCCGGGAACCCACAGCGAGACGTGGTGCAAACGGTACGCCAAAGCTGGCAGCGACATTCTACGGCTGAGCCGCCGGAGCGTCTGTGCACGGGAGCCCAGGGCCGAAAAGAATCGTAAAACGCCCGGGCGCGGCGGGCGGTCAGGCTGCGGCCCTCGGCGGGGCGTCGGTACCGTCTCCCGCGACCCAGCCGGCCACCGCATCATCCGCGGCAGCGGCTGGGCTGACACCGTCGAGACGGGCCAGCTCCAGTTCGATGGCATCCTGCCAACGGGACCCGGCGTCGCTGGCGGACAGTTTGCGGAATGCTTCCCTGGCCTCGGGCAGGCGACCCACCCGCCGCAGCAGGGTGCCCAGCAGCAGTTGTGCCTCGCCGTCGGTGGGCGAGATCACCAGCAGTTCCCGCAGCCGCGTCTCGGCCCGAATCCAATCCCGTGCCAGGTAGGCGTCGCGGGCCCGGGCGAACAGGGGGTCGACCTCGGCGGCTGGTGGCCGGGCGAGCGCCGGCGGGAACGTCGCTAGCGCGGAGGCCGTGCTCGCCAGCCAGACCACGGCCACGGCCGACCAGATGGCCAACGTCACGGGCAGCTCGACGAGATCGGGCCAGATGAAGGTCGTCGTCAGCGCTACGTCCAGAGAGACCGCGAATGCGACTGCCAAGACCAGCCCCGCGACGCTGCCGCGGAGCCACAGCCACGGCAACCCGGGCCAGACGAGGGTGAGGTAGCGCATCGCGATCATGGAGAACCGCCCGTGGGGGGGACGGGAGGATAGGCAACGGCCTGATCCTGGCCAAGGCCTTTCCAGGCCGCGGTCGGGGGGCGTGCTACAACGGTTTGCACCATGACCGCGGGCGGCGAGGACCGGACGACGGCGGGACAGGAGGCCGACGGCCGCCTCGCCCGGGCACGGCTGTGCGTGCTGATCGAGGGGGCCGCCGAGCCCGCCCCGTTCGAGCAGCTCGTCGGCGGGCTGTTCGACGCCGGTGTGCCGATGATCCAGATTCGCGACAAGCGACTCCCAGACGCCGAACTCGAGGACCGTTGCCGGCGGGCGGTCGCGGCGGCGCTGCGATTCGACCCCGCCAGCCCGCCCCTCGTCGTCGTCAACGACCGGGTCGCTGTCGCCGCCGCGGCCGGTGCCGACGGCGTGCATCTGGGGGCCACCGACATGCCGGTGCCTGAGGCTCGCCATCGACTCGGCCCGCAGGCGGTGATCGGCCGCACGGCCCACACGCTCGACGAGGCCCGCGCGGCGGTCGTCGATGGTGCCGACTACGTCGGGATCGGTCCCTGCTACCCGTCGGTCACGAAGGCCTTCGCCGCTCGCGCGTCGCGGGCCTTCCTGACGGCCGCGGCCCGGCTGCCACGGCCCGCGTTCGCCATCGGCGGCATCACCGTCGCGCGGCTGGCCGACCTGGCAGAATGCGGCATCGTTCGGGTGGCGGTGGCGGCCGCGGTGACGGCCGCGGCGGATCCCGCCCATGCCGCCAGGGAACTGCTCGCCGCGCTCGCCGCGGCGGATGACCGGTAGCGACCCGGCGGCGGGCGACGGGGCGTCCCGCTCCTGGGCAACGATCTATCCGCCCAGCGAATGTCGCAGGGCGTCCCACGAAACGAGTTGCCAGGGCATCGACTCGGATAGCGAGCCAGTCAGCCCGTCGGACCGACCTTTGCCTCCGGTGACGTGGACCCGCTCCAGTTCGGCGTCCACCGCCCCACCAAGACGATCGAGCCATTCCGGCACTTCGACGCCCGAACCGCTGGCCACGCCGAGAAAGGAGGCCGCCTTCGCCTCGAGGCGATCGCCGGCGCCGACCGGTTCTCCGCGGGCCATTTCCGCCACCGCCGGCGGCACGAGGGACTCCAGTTCGTCTTGCTCGAGCACCGCCGTGAACGGCCGTCGCACGCGATCGCCGACGCTCGCCAGCCGCACGCCCCACCGTGACTCCAGTTCACTGAGCCGTTGCACGAGCCCGGCGGCCGTGTCCCGGGTTTCGTCCCGCATCCTTCCCCGCCACGCCGCGGCCGCAGCGCCGGCCCCGCGACGTGACAAGACGCGATGGGCCATGCTCACGGGTCGCAGCGTCCAGGCGATGCGGTCGTGCTCGGCCTTGAGCCGGAGAAGGTCGAGCAGGATGTAGAGCATCTCGCCACGGTCGGACTGCGTGGTGGTCGAGTTCCAGTCCCGGTATTCCGCATGGTTCTCGGCCACGCTTTCGAGCACGAGGCGAATCCGGGCCGCCGCCTGACGCAGCGGCAAAGCCCCACTGGCGAGATCGGCGAGCAATCGCTCCGGACGAATGCCGACCGGCTCGGCCCCGCCGGCGTCCCGCTCCTGCAGCCGTTCCAGGTACTGGCGGACGCCGCCGCGAAGGATGCCGCGGAGCGACGGCGGTGTCAGCAGGTGCTGCGTGAACAGTCCGGTGCCGTAGCGCTCGACGAACTCCTGGGTCGCTGCGAAAGCCTTCTCGTCGCGAACCCGCTCGAGCACAGAGAGCCGTAACTGTCGGGCATGGGTCATCCAGGTCTCGAGCAGCCGCGGCACCAACAGCGACAGCCCCTCCAGAATCCGGGCCGTGACGACGGCCTGATCGGGCTCGGCGGCATCCGGTCCGGCCGACCCGGCACTCTCGACGATCCGCTCCACGAGTCCCGTGGCAGCCGCCTCGAAGACCCGGTCGAACTCGCTGACACTCGCCGCCCCGGGGGGTCGTCGGCTCTCCAGCGACTTGGCAAACTGCACCAGCGCGACCGTCTCCTCGACGAGGCCCAGCCGCGGCAGCGCAGCGGCGATCCGCTCGAGCAACCGCTCCCGGCAGCGGGCCCGCACGATGCGGTCGGGCCGCCCGCCTCGGGAAAGGGGCACGTAGAGCACGGGCTTGTCCGCCAGCCGGCGTCGCACGTCGTCGAGACATCGCCCCGCTGCCGCGGCGTCCCCCGTGGCCACCGCGGCGAACAAGCGGCCCACGACGCCGCGGCCCGATGCCTGGCGGCCCATCTGGAGGCAGGCGGAGAGCGACCAGAGCGTCTCCTCGGCACGGATGGCGGCATCGATCAGCCGCTCGGCGGCGGCATCGCGTTGCCAGCGAAGGCGATCGAACTCCGCCGGCGGCATGCCCGGCGGCGGCTCGGCATCCTTGCCCGCCACCAGACGCGAGGCCCGGACCATCGTCCGCTTGAGCCGCCGAATCGAGTGCCGCCATCCGGTGACCGAGTCGACGTCCTCCGGCGCCGGTGCCGGCCCGCCGGGCAGCATCCAGGCGACCGCCGTCGCCTGAAACAGCCGTACCAGGCCAGTCAGGAACTCCGCCGCATCCTCGATCGCCGCCATGCCCCCGGCCCCAGCTGCGAACGGCGAATCGACGTCCAGCATGCCGCCCTCGACGCCGTCATCGGTCGAATCCTGCCAGACCATCGACTCGTATGCAGCGGCCACGCGCTCCTCGCCCGACTCGCCATCGTCGTCCTCGCTGATCGATTCCTCCTCCGGGTCCGCGGCCAGCTCACGGCCGACCGCCGCGGCCTCGATCACGTCGACCACGCCGCTGGTGTTGGCCTCGACGAGTTCGAGGAACCGCCGCACCCGCGTCCGCCCGGTCGGCGTGCGATCCACCAGACCGCGAAGCAGCCAGCTCTCGGCGGCGGCGAGCCAGATCGGACCGGTGCGTTCCACCGCCGGCCCCTCCAGGAGCGACGCCCAGTGCACCAGCAGGCCCGCCGCACCATCCAGATCCCCCTCAGCGAGGAGCGCTTCGGCCGCCTGGGCGTGGCTCTGTGGGGAACTGAACGCCGCCACCTGCTGCCGCCAGAACCCTGGCAGCGGCGCGGCGGGGCCGGCCTGACGACGAAGCCGCAGCGCCTCGAGCACCTCGCGGCCCGACTCCAGGCACTCGCGGCCCGAAAGGTGCGGAACCCCCGAGACGGAGGTCGTGGCATGCTTGTCCCACCAGCCGGCCAACCTCTCGAGCGCCGCGGCCGCGGCTGCGGCCGTGGTCGAGTCGCCGGCGAGGCCGGCCTGTCGCCACGTGGCGGCGTATCCTTCGAGGATCGTGCCCGTCATGGTCACGAGGTCGTCGACCCGCGGATCAGGCAGGCTCTCGCCCCCCGGCTCGTGCAGCGGAAACTGTCCGGCCAGACCGAGGATGCTCCAGGGATCGACGGCCGCGCCGCAACCGACCGCCCGAAACAGCAGGTCCGTCGCGGCATCGAGTTCGCGGAGGGCCGCTCCGGTATCGCCCTGCCGCTGCGTCGCACGACGGGCCGCCACAACGCGGCCGGTGATCCGCGCGAACAGCCGGGCCGATGCGGCCGGTACGGCACCGGCGAACCGCTCGGCGGCAGCCGAGCGGCCCAGTCGAGCCATCACCGACGACAGCGCTACGTGCTCCACCTGCCGGGCCCGGCGTCCGGCGAGGTTGGCGTTGATGTGCTGCCGGACGCCGCCGAATGGCTGGCGGAGCCGGGCGGCCTCCGCTTCCAGGCGGCTGCGGTGGCGGGGCGGCAGGCGGCCCAGGAGGTCGCGGTAGAAGGCGTCGCGGTAGCCGGCGATCCGCGGTAACAGTTCAGCGAGACCGAGCATCGCCTGCGCGGCGCCGGGTCCGTGTCCCGAGAGCCCCGAAGCCATGAGCATCACGCCGGCCAGGACGGCGGCGGCCTCGAGCCGCAACTCCGCGTCGGTCTGGACGTCTTGCCACGCGGCGGCAGTACTCGCAGGCCAGGAGAGAATGCCGTCCAGGGTCGCCTGCTGGAGGACCATGCGGCGATACCGTCCCTGCTCATCGATCCGAGCCGGGTCCCAGAGGCCGAACAGGTAGTTGGGCCGGCTCGCCGCCGGGTGCATGAAGTCGAACGCCCGCGGGTCGAAGGCCAACTCCTCAAGCGCTGCCGGATCGAAATCCGCCTGATGCAGGAGGTCCGGCGGCGCTGCCGCGAGGATGTCCAGGCCGCTGACGACCAGGTCGTGGTAGCGGCCGGGCGCGACGCCCGCGCCCGCGATGAACAGCGGCACCGGCCGCACCCGCTCGTGGGCGTAGGGCGCGGAGAGCCGACCGTTCTCGAGCACGGCGACCGGCCGCCAGCCCACGTAGTCATTGAGCCGGTCGATCGCCCCGTCGACGAGCCGTTGGTCGTCGTCCGTCGGGTCGGCGTTGGCCAGGCCGGCCAGCAGTTGTCGGGCCGCGGCCATCAGAAAGAACGGCCGCTCGATGCTCCCCGGCGGCTGATGTTCGAGCAGGTCGCCGTGGAACCGCCGATAGGCCGGCACCAGGTGCTCAAACAACAGGCTGAGCATTCGCCTGGCCTGACTGGCGTCGCGGAAGGCGGGCTGCTCGGCCTCGAGCCGTGTCAATCGTTCGGCGAGCGTCGCCGCCATGCGGCTGGTCGTATCGGCCCGCTCCTCGACCACCCCGGTCTGGTCGGATCGCTCACAGGCGGCATAGAGCTCGCCGATCGCCCGCCAGGCAGTCGGGTCGAAGGCGCCCGACGAGAAGTTGAGATAGCCCACGACGGCGGCTGCGGCGGAATCCTGCGAGCCGGGCGAATCGTCGCGTGTCATTCCCGTCGAACCCTGCTGCCATCCCCGGCCCGAAGCGAGACCGATGTTGCATTCGTCACGACCGTCACGACTAGCCCCGGCCGGCCGAAACCGGAAGGTAGCATGTTTCTCCGGTGGGAACCGCGTCCTATCTTTTCCATGTGGCTCCGGCCTTGGCCGTTCTCTCGGGTCAGGGCTTCCCCGGGCCACCGATCGGTTCAGGAACTGGGATCATGCGCCGTCTGTCTCGTCACCACCCGATCGGCTCACCACTCCGCTCGGCGGCCGCCCTGGCTGCCCTCGCCACGATCCTGATCGTCCGCCCCGTGGTCGCCCAGACGTGCCTGTGCGGCACGCCCGCGGACGAGTTCGTCGCGGGCCGCGCAGGCTTGCAGCGGGAATGGGTCGTGCAGGTCCCCTTCGATTCCGCAGCCTGGCGGCTGGAACAGGTCGTGGTGGGCGACTCGCTGGTCGTGGCACTCGCCGCGGACGGCACCGTCGCGGCCATCGTGGCGGCCGACAGTCCCACCGGTCCACGACCGGGCACCGTCATCTGGACGGCCCAGGTGGGATCGAGCCCGGCGCCGATCACCCCGGCCGGCGTCGGGAAGCGGTCGGTGACCATCGCGCGCGGCCGCGGTCTGGCGGCCTTCGACGCCCGCACGGGCGACGTGCTCTGGGAGCGGGCGCTGCGGTCCGTGGCCTCCGGGCCGGCCGTCCCGGCGGCCGGCTGGGTCTATGCACCGCTCGACGGCGGAGGCCTCGTCCGCCTACCAGAGGAACCGCGGGCCGCTCCGGCACGACCGGTCGACAAGGCCGAAGCCGTCAAGGCCGCCGCCGCAGCGGAACCGAAAGAGCTCGGCACGGCCGGTGAAATTGATTTCGCCCCCTCGCCCTACCGCGGCGGCATCCTCTGGTGCACCAGCGGCGGCACGATCGAGGCGCTCGTTCCCTCGCAGTTTGGTTTCGACAGGCTGGAGTTCGATCTCGGCGGCCCGGCCAGCGGACCACCGGTGGTGCATGACGATGACATCTTCGTGGCCACCCGCGCCGGTGACATCGCTCGGCTGGCCCGTTCCCGGCTCGGCCTGACCGCCAATGCCGGCGTGCTCCAGCTCGACGAGGGCAAGGAGATCCCCTTCAGGGGCTGGAACGCGATCGTCGACGCCGTCCCCGAGGGAGGACCACTCGTGGGGAGCGGCGCCGTGGTGCTCTCGCTGGGGCGGGCCGGGATGGCAGCCTTCGCCGTCGAGACCGGTGACCTGCTCTGGAAAGTACCGACCGTCGGACGGCTGGTCGCCATCACGGACGACCGTTTCTGGTGCCTCGAGGAGACGGGCTTCCTCGTGGCCCGAGACCTGGCGACGGGTGACCGCCGCGGCCGTCTCTGCCTGGGTTGTTTCACGATCCCGGTGGTCAATGTCGTTTCAGAACGGCTCCTCCTCGCGAGCCCGGGCGGTCTGGTCGTTGCGCTCGCCCCGCGCCGGACCACCGCCGCGGAACCGCCCGCCCGCGAACCGGCTGCCGACGCCGACCCGCCCGCGGCGGAGGATGCGGACGCGCCGGCCCGGGAAGACGGAGCCGTCCCGCCGGCCACAGTCGAGCCGGCGGTCGAACGCTGACAGGCTGCGGAACAATGCCGCCGTCGCAGGGAGCCCGCAGCGTCGTCAGCCGCGGGCCGGCCGGACCGGCACCCGAGCGATCGGATCCTGGCGGTAGGCCTCCGCGAGCAGGCCATAAAGCATCGCATCCTGCCGCATGAGTCGGTGGGGATCCTGGAAGAAGCATTCGCTGGCGACGGCGAAAAACTCCGCAGCGCTCTCGCAGGCGTAGTCGTCGAAGGCGACGCTGCGGCCGTCGTCGAGCAGCGACTCGAATCGCCCCCGGCACGCGGCCATCTCCGTCCGCCAACGGCTGGCGTTGGCGGCCGGTAGCGGCGGCACCCCGTCGATCTCTCCGTCGAGCAGGTCGACCAGGTGGGCGCACTCGTGGATCACCACGCTTCGCGGCCCGTCTCGCAGCCGGCCACCGGCCCGTACACCCGGCCACGAGAGGACCATGCTCCCACCCGCCCAGGTCTCACCGAGTCGGGCTTCCCGCCACTCCAACTGCCCACCGCCCTCGAGCGGCGTGACGCGTGGCACGAGGTAGTCACCCGGGTAGACGAGCAGCGACTTGAGACCGTCGAACCACTCGTCCTGAAAGCCCAGCACGACCAGACCGGCCTGCGCCGCGATCGTGACCTTCACCTCGTCGGTGATCGTGAACCCCCGGCACCCCTCGAACCGTTTCTCCTCGAGGAACACCGCGATCCATTCGAGCAGCCGCCCGGTGTCACGGGGTTCGAGCCAGTCGAGCTGCCGCACCCCCTGCCGCAGAATCTCCCGCCACGCGGCCGGAACCGGCCGTTCCCCGATCGCTCGTCGGCGGCGGGACCTTAGCCACGCGAACACAGCCCCTCCCGACCGACCGTCTCAGGGCCCGGGGGGCCCCAGTGGCAGGCGCCGCGAGAACAGGTCGATCGCCAGGATCAGGCAGCCGACCGCGAGCGCGGCGAACGACAACAAGAGCATCGCCGTGTCGGTGTTCATGGGAGTCCGGCGATTCTCGCCGCCAGGGTCGGAACTCATGACGGATCTCCCCGCACCGAGCCTAGAGCTTGGTCGTCACCCGGTCGCCCCGCTGCACCGTTCCGCGGGCGTAGGCCTTGTCGAGCCTGGCCACGGCCCGGTCTTCGCGGACGCTGGTCACCACGGCTCGACCGACGGACTCGTTCTCCCGGTAGACGAAGAGCACGTGCTCGACCTGCAGACCGTCGTCGCTGCCGAGCGAAACCTCGATCGCACCGGAGGCGACCGCGATCACCTGTCCGTCGAGCTTCGGCACCTGATCCCTCGGCTTGCTCTCGACGTCGAGGCCGCTTTGCTTCAGTAGCAGGCGGGCGTTGACGAGCTGCTTCTCCAGTTGCTCCTTGCGCTCCTCGGCGATCGCCAGGAACGACTTCGTCTCCGCCAGCTGGGCCGACAGCTCCGCCGACCGGTCGACCTGGGAATCAACCTTGGCCTGTTGGCCCGACACCTGCTTGGAGAGCCGTTCGACGAGGGCCCGTGCCTCCCGCAGGTCGTCGGTCATCTTCTCCATGTCGGCCGTCAGCTTGCGTTGATCCTCTTCCCGCTTCTCCTTCTCCGCCTTCAGGCCGGTCAACTCGCCGTTCTTCTGGACGATGGCTGACTGCAGTTTGGAGACCACCTCGTCGCGGGCCTTCTCCGACTCTGCGACCCGCTCCATGAGCCGGTTGATCTGCGCCTTGAGCTTCTTCTCCTCGGCCTCGGCCTCCAGGAGCTGGTGACGAAGGCCGGGCTTCTGGCCCGGCAGGCAGGCCTCGGGCGCCCGCTCGACCTCTTCCTTCCAGTTGACGTGCGAAAAGTAGATCGCCCCCGCGAAGGTCATGAGCACGAGGCTCATGATGAAGACGGCGAACAGGAAGATCTTGCCGATGATGTTCATCTGCCTGCCTCAGCGCCGGGGGGCGAAACGCGGTCCGAACATCTGCCAGGGTCGTCATTGTCGGCCACCGGGCACAGGCGAGGCAAGCCGCAACCCCACGAGCCGTTCCATCGCCAGCATCGCCACGACCGCCAGGGTCAGCCAGGCCGGCAGGGTCCCCAGGGAGAGCCAGGGGCTCCCGCGGCCGTCCGGATGCACGGCCACCCGCAGAACGGCCTTGGCCCTTCGCGGCCCGCGGGCCAGCAGGCGGCCCGAGCCGTCGATGGAGGCGGAGAATCCGGTATTGGCCGCGATCACCAGGGGTGTGCGAACCTCGACGGCCCGGAAGATCCCCGCCGCCAGGTGCATGTCGAGTTCGCTCGAACCCCAGAACCAGCCGTCGTTGGTGAGATTGACGAGCACATCGGGCCGCCTGCCCGTAGCCGCGAGTCGGCGCACGATCGTCCGAATCGCGGCGGGCAGCGCGGTCTCGTAACAGATCGTCGGCGCGACGTCGAAACCTGCGATCTCGACGGCGACCGGTGTCGTGCCGGCGGTGAGGCCCGCCGGGAGCGGCGTGAGGCGGTACAGGAATGGGAACCGGTCGGCCAGCGGCACGTACTCGCCGAACATCACCGGGTACATCTTGTCATAGCAGGCCAGCCGCCGACCCGCGGCATCCAGCACGAGCGCCGCGTTGTAATGCTCGGCGCCGGACACCGCGCTGGGCGTGATCCGCTGCCGATCCAGTCCGACGACCCAGTTGGTCCCGTAGCGACGGGCCCGGGCGGCCAGAGCGTCAAAGCGTTGCCGGGCCAGGGCTTCGCGGCCCCTGGCCTGGCGATCGGCAGACCCCGCCAGCTCGTCGGCCACGGGCGGACCGATCAGTTCGTCGAGCACGGCGGCCGGCAGGAGCTCCGCAGGGTCAAGCTCCACGAGCCCCCACCGCCACATCGTCTCGGGCCACACGATCAGATCCGGGAGTCGTGGCTGCCCCGCCGCGTCGAGAGCCGCCGTCGTGAGGTCGTCGTACTCCGCGAGCACGGCGGACGCCGATTCGGGATCGTGCTTAAGTTCGGTGTCGATCGACCCCTGCACGAGCAGCACGTCGAGCGGCGGGTGGGCGGGTCGCGGGGCGGTGGCCAGCCGCCATTGGCCATAGGCCAGGCTTGCAGCCAGGACGGCGACAGCCACCGCGACATCGGCGAAGGCGCGCCGAACCGCCGTCCGCCCAAGCGCCGCCGAGAGGACCGAAGCCACACCGGCCGCGCCGGCCATCACGATCCCCGCCACGCCGACCTCACCGACCGCGTCGGCGGCCTGGATCAGCGTCGTCCACCGCCACTGGGTATGGCCGAGTCCGGCCAGCGTGAAGCCGCCGAGCAGGCGGCCACGAAGGTGTTCGCAGGCGAGCCAGGCCACCACCGACGCCGGCACCAGTGGCCACCGCCAGTGGTGCACGAGGCGTCGCGCCGCCCAGATGAAGAGCGGCGCGTAGCAGGCCAGGTAGGCCGACAGGACCACCCAGCCGATGCCCGTCGCCGGGTGCGGCAGCCGCAGCCAATGGATGGCCGGCAGCCAGTAGGCGAGTCCGCCTGCCCAGGCCGTCAGCCACGGCCGCACGGCCGCGTGCCGCGGGTCGGTCACCAGGGCCAGCCAGGGCAGCGGTGCGAGCCAGGCCAACGGCCAGAGGTCGGCCGGCGGCTGGCAGAGGAACATGCCCAGGCCACCACCGATCGCGAGCCCCCAGACGACGGCCGACGGGGAACCACCGGCCCGGGCCGCCGCCGTGTCGTCGGACGTCATGCGATCGCCTCGAACTCCGCCACGACGGTGCCGACCGACACCACCTGGTCCTCGTCCACCAACTGGACGACGAGTCGGCCGGCGACGGGGGCTTCCAGGTCGATGGTCGCGCCACCGGCGATCAACTCCAAGACGCGATCACCGGCGAGCACGGCCGCACCGGTCGGAACCAGCCACAGCGAGACCGCCACGGGCACCGGCCCCGTGCCGACGTCTGGCACCACGAGGGGCACGCGGGCCGATTCGACGCAGGTCATCACTTCACCGCTGCTCACGGAGCCAGGCCAGCATCACACGGCCCACCGTCTCGAGCGACTCGGCCGAGCAGGCGGCGGGCACGTCGCGGGTGGTATGCCAGACCGGGTAGTCGAAGTCGATGATGTCGCAGGTCGGGATGCGGCCGATGGTGCGGAGCGGCACGTGGTCGTCCTCCACCTCGTGCAACGGGCGCGGCACGAACTGCCTCGCCCCCAGGCGGGCGGCGACGGCCCAGATCGAGTCGACGATCGGCTTGGTGTCGGGCCAGGAAACGCTCTTTTGTTCCTGCCAGATCGCGAGGTCACGGTCCCCGATCATGTCGAGCACCACGCCGCAGCGGTACGTCGGTCCCGTGCCCTCGCGACGGGCCGCCGCATACTGGCGGGCGAAATAGGTCGACCCGAGGCAGTAGGGATCCCGCGGCCCGACCACGTATTCCTCGGCATCGAACAGGACGAAATCGACGCCCGGCCCAGACAGTTCCCGCATGCAGCGTGCCATCTCCATCAACACGGCCACGCCGCTGGCCCCATCGTTGGCCCCGATGAAGACCCCGCGCGGATCGACGGGGTCGCGGTCCGGAAATGGCCGCGTGTCGTAGTGCGCCGCCACCAGGATTCGCTCAGCGCGGTCCGGATGCCAGACGACCACCAGGTTCTCTATGTGGACGGGCTGACCGGAGTGGCGATCGCGGATCCGGAACGCCTGGCCCGTCACGACGGCCCCGGCCGAGCGGAAATGCTCGGTGAGCATCGCTCGCTGCCGCCGCATCGCGTCCGACCCGCTGGGCCGTGGCCCGAGGTCGCAGACCGCCTCCAGGTGAGCCCGGGACCGCGTGCCGGAAAACGCATCGGCGGCATCAGACCGTGCCGCCGACAGCGGGGCGAGCACGAGCAGGGCGACGAGCACGACGAGGGACTTCGCGGTCATGGGTTGTGCCACAGGCGGGAGAACATCACCGGCGCGTAGGCCTCCGGCCTGATCATCGCTGCTGCACCGCAGTCTACCTGGCGGGAACGAAAGCCCGCCACACCTGCGGCAAGGCGGGCCATGCCACGCGGAGCATCCCCGCACGGTGATCGCTCCGGGATGACCGCCATCCTCGCGCCAGGACACAACCGGCACAGACGGTCTGGTAAACTCCGGACGCGAGGGGCCTTGAGTCTCTTTTCCCATCTTGTTCCATATGCGCGGCACTCTCTATCGGCGGCGTCCACACGCAACCCTATGGGGTGGCGTGGCCGTGCTCGGCATGCTGTCGCTCGCCCGCGCGGTCTGGGCCGGTGGCGGGCCGGAAAATGTCTTCCTGGTCGTCAATCCCACGAGCAACGACAGCATCGCCGTGGCCAACGCCTACGTCGCGGCCCGCGGCATTCCGCCGATCAACGTCTTCATGCTGCCGTGGGCCGGCAGCAAGGAGGCCGTGCCGCTCGACCGTTTCCGGGAAGAGATCCTCGGCCCGGTCCTCAAGGGCATCGCATCGCGGCGACTCGCTGTGCAAATCGACTGCATCGCCTACTCGGCCGACTTCCCCTGGCGGGTCGACTACCGCGACTCGCTGCCACCCGAGGTGGCCAAGCTCGACACCTTCCCCTCCGCCTCGCTGACCGGGATGACGATGCTCTTCCAATCCCTCGACGGCGGTCCGAACTGGCTCGAACCCCAGAGCAACGACTACTACCGACCGCTGGGCAGCGACGGCGTGCCCGTCGAGACGGTCGGGTTCCGGAGTTGGTACGGCTGGGGCCCCGACGGCCGACTCCTGGAGGCGGGAGGCGGCCGCTATCTCTTGGCGGTGATGCTGGGCGTGACAACGGGCCGCGGTAACACCGTTCACGAAGTGGCTGCCTCGCTGAAGCGGGCTGCGTCCGCCGATGGCTCGAAACCCGCCGGCACGATCTACCTGATGACCAACGGCGACTTCCGCACCTTGACCCGTTCCGGCGTGTTCCCCGCCACCGTCAAGGCGCTCGCAACGCTGGGCGTGAAGGCCGAGATCGTGTCGGGCGTGCTGCCCCAGGGGAAGAAGGACGTGGCGGGGCTGATGACCGGAACGCCGACGTTCGAGTGGCCGGCCAGCGGCAGCACGATCCTGCCCGGGGCGATCTGCGAGAATCTGACCAGCTTTGGGGCGATCTTCACGCCGAGCTCGTCCCAGACACCGCTCTCACATTTCATCCGCGCCGGGGCCGCCGGCTCCAGCGGCACCGTGGTCGAGCCCTATTCGATCCAGGCGAAGTTCCCGCACGCCGGGATCCACGTCCATTACTGCCGCGGCGCGAACCTCGTCGAGGCCTTCTACCAGTCGGTGAACTCTCCCTACCAACTCCTGGTCGTGGGCGACCCGCTTTGCCAGCCGTGGGCGACGATCCCGCGTGTCGAGGCCACGTTGGCCGACGGCGACGAGCTGCTCACCGCCGGCGGCGTCCTGTCGGGCACCGTCGCGATCGCGCCCCGGGCCAGCCTGCCCGATGGTGGGGAGTGCGACCGCTTCGAGCTGTTCGTCGATGGCGTGCGGGTCGACTCCTGCGGCCCGGGCGGAACACTGACGATCGACACGACGACGCTCGCCGACGGCCATCACGAACTGCGGGTGGTGGCGATCGCCGCCTCACCCGTCGAGACCCAGGGCCGCGTCGTGATTCCCGTCATGTTCTCCAACCACGGCCGCACCCTGGTGATGTCGGTCACGCCGCGGCGGGTGCCGGTCGATGGGACGGTGACCGTCTCGCTCGAGGGCGAGAAGCTCGAGGGCGTGCTCGTCTTCGCGACCGGCCGTATGCTCGGCCGCCTGCGCGCCGGAACCGGCTCGCTCGACGTGCCGGCGGCGATGCTGGGACGGGGAAGCGTGACGATTCATGCCACCGGCCGCGCCGGCCGCACCGCACGCGAGTCGGTCAACGCGTTGCCGGTCACCGTCGAAGTGTCGGAGTAGCCGACGTCGCGGCCGCGGGCGTGGTCGAACCGGCTGTCCGGTGGGCGCGGGCCAGATGGTCGACGAAGTCGCCGCCAGCGTCGTTGAGCACGAACACCTCGCTGGCATTGCCGACCGCGTCGTGCGGCCGCACGATGCAGATCACCTCGGCCTTGCCGTCGTGGCGACGCACGTGGTCGAGCAGCGCCTGCTCGCCCGGGCTCAGCGGCGGCTGATCGACGACGGCTGCGGCGTGCGCGGGGCGCGGGTCGGCCGCCGTCGTGGCGGGCGTCGGTGTGGCCGCGGCCCCCTGGCCGGACGAAGCCGTCGGCAGGGCGTCGGCCCGGTCGCGGCGATCGAAGGACACCCGCGGCATCTCGTCCGGCATCGCCGGCACGTGCCCCGAGCCGCCCACGGCCAGGCCGTCGAGGCCACCGCTGGGATAGACGTTGCGGTACACGAAGCCGAGGCCGGCCTCTTCGAGTTGTTCCTGGATGGCCGGCAGCGCCGCGAAGAGCCCCTCGTTGTCGGCCGGATCGGCCGCATTGCAGGTGCCGATCAGCGTGCCGTCGATGGCGAACAGGCCGCCGCCGCTGCGTCCCTGGACCGGCTGGCCGGCGACCTGCACGTTGGCCGGCCCGAGGTATTTGTCGACCGCCGTGATGCGGCTGTGGTGGATCGTCGGATCCGCCCCGCCGTTGCAGCCCACCGTTACCACGGGCTCGCCGGGCTGCACTCGCCGGTCGGGCGACCCCACCCGCACCGCCTCGATCGTGGCGTCGGTGAAGATGCTGACGAGGGCCAGGTCGCGCCGCAGATCCCAGGCGATGACCTGGCCGGCGACGCCCCGCGGCCCGCCTGGGGCGAAGAGGTCGACCTCCACGCGGCCCTTGCCCTCGGAGTCGCGGAAGATGTGGCCGCAGGTAAGGATCAACGCCTCTCCCTGCCGGCAGTCGATGACGGTCCCCGTGCCCCACGACACGCCGCCGCCCGCTTCGACCCGCAACCGCGCGGTGGCCGCCATGAGTTTCTGCTCGAGCGCGTCACGGCGGGGCGGACTGGCGGCGGCCGCCGCCGGGGCCAGGGTCGCGGCCGCAGGGACCACCGCCGGCGGCGGTTCGACGGCGACGACGGTCGGTTCCGGACGGGTGGGGGGCGGGGGCTCGGTCGCCAACGGGCCGCCGGCCCGGCTGACGGGCAGCGGAATGCCGGCGTCAACGGCCGGCGGGGCAGCGGCCGCCACCGCGGGACGGCCACCCAGGGGCGCCGCGCTTCCGGCGAGTAGTCGTTCGAGTTCGACCCGCGTGGTCGCACCGTGGATGCGGCCGGTCTCTTGCCCCTTCACCAGTAGCACGTAGCAGGGCACTCCCGTCACGCCGAACCGCCGGACGAGATCGGGTTCATGGTCGACATCGACGCGTCGCACTAACCAGCCGGCGGCTGCGATTTCCGCCAGCATCGGGGCCATCTGGCGGCAGGGGCCGCACCACGACGCCGCGAAGTCGAGCAGCACCACGTCGCCCGCCGCCGCCGCGGCAGCCGGCTGGCGGCCGGCGGCCGGCTCGCCCGCCCCGGCGGTGGCGAGACAACAGAGCAGGGCGGCCGTGACACCGGCCGAATACCGTGGCAGGTTCGTCATCCTTCTCTCCGCATACTTCACGCGCCACCGGCGCCGACCCGTCGAAATCTCGACCGATCCGGCGGGGGCGGGATAGTGGCCCGCCGTCGCCGGTGCCACAAGCCCACTTTGGAGTAGTGCCGCCCTTGCCCAGCCGCCGTGGAGATCGCTGTTCCCCCATGGGCTTGCCGCTTTCTACAATCCGCCTCGCCCATCCCAACTCACCGCGACGCCCATGCCCGCCGCCGCTCCGCGCCGCATCCTGGTCACCTCGGCGCTGCCCTACGCCAACGGGCACATCCACCTTGGGCACCTCGTCGAGTACATCCAGACCGACGTCTTCGTGCGGTTCCAGAAACTCCGCGGTCATCGGGTGATCTACCTCTGCGCCGACGACACGCACGGCACCGCGATCATGATCAGGGCCCGTGCGGAGGGCCGCAGCGAGCAGGACCTCGTGGCGGCGATGCGAGAGGCCCACCTGGCCGACTTCGCCGGCTTCCAGGTGGCCTTCGACCACTACGGATCGACCGACAGCCCCACCAACCGCCGACGGTGCGGCGACGTCTGGCGGGCGCTGCGTGACCGTGGACTGATCGTCAGCCGACAGGTGCGGCAGCTCTACGATCCGGAGGCCGGCGTGTTTCTCGCCGACCGGTTCGTGAAGGGCACCTGCCCGAAGTGCGGCGCGGCGGACCAGTATGGCGATTCCTGCGAGCAGTGCGGCGCCACCTACGCGCCGGCCGACCTGGTCTGCCCTGCCAGCACGCTCTCCGGCGCCACGCCGGAGCTGCGCTCTGCCGAGCACTTGTTCGTGACCATTGAGAGCCTGCACGACTTCCTCGCCTCCTGGACGAGTGCGTCCGGGGCCGTCGATCCGCGGATCGCCAACTACCTGGCCGGCCACTTCCTCGGCGAGCCGCTGCGGGACTGGGATGTCTCGCGACCGGCCCCCTACTTCGGTTTCGAGATCCCCGATGCGCCGGGCCACTTCTGGTATGTCTGGTTCGACGCGCCGATCGGCTACCTGGCGGCGACCGACGAATGGTGTGCGGTGCACGGCGGCCGCCTCGAGGACTGGTGGGGCCGCGACGAGGCGGGGTGTCCGCGCGCAGAAATCCACCACTTCATCGGCAAGGACATCGTCTATTTTCACACGCTCTTCTGGCCGGCGATGCTCGAGTCCGCCCGCCTCGCCCTGCCGACGAAGGTCCGCATCCACGGCTTCCTGACGGTCGACGGGCAGAAGATGTCGAAAAGCCGCGGCACCTTCATCATGGCCCGCACGTACCTCGACCACCTCGATCCCGCGATGCTGCGGTATTACTACGCGGCGAAGCTCTCGGGGGGCATCGACGACCTCGATCTCAACCTGGAGGAGTTCGCCGCCAAGGTCAACGCCGACGTCGTCGGCAAGGTGGCGAACCTCGCCAGCCGGACGGCCCGCTGGCTCGAGGCGACGGGTCTGTCGGCGGATTATCCCGATGACGGCGGGCTGTTCGCCGCCGCTGCGGCCGATGGTGACGCAATCGCGACCGCCTACGAGGCCTGCGACTACGCCCGCGCGATGCGGCTGATCATGCAGGCGGCCGACCGGGCCAATGCCTACGTCGACGCCGAGCAGCCTTGGAAACTCGCCAAGGCGGGACCGGCGGCAGCCGCCCGGCTGCAGGAGGTCGCCAGCGTCGCCCTCAACCTGTTTCGCCAGCTGGCCGTCTACCTGGCCCCGGTCATGCCGGGGCTCGCCGAGCAGGCGGGCAACCTGGTCGGCGGCCCGATCCGCTCGTGGGACGAGGCGGGGCGGCCCCTCGCCGGCGTCCCCGTGGGACGGTTCACGCCGCTCGCCCAACGGGTGGACCGCGGCCAGGTCGACGCGATGCTCGCCGCCTCCCGGCCACCCGACTCCCCACCATCCGCCACCGCAGGAGGACTCAAGATGGAACCAACGCCCCAGTCGCCCGCCGATCCCACCGGGCCGCTTGCCGCCGAGCCGCTCGCCGCCGAGTGCACGATCGACGACTTCACGAAGGTCGACCTCCGCGTGGCCCGCATCGTGACTGCCGAGGAAGTGCCTGAGGCACGCAAGCTCCTCAAGCTCAACGTCAGTCTCGGCGGGGACGTGCGGAGGACCGTGTTCGCCGGTATCAAGGGTTTCCATGAACCAGCCACGCTCGTCGGCCGGCTGGTGGTGGTCGTGGCCAACCTCGCTCCCCGGCAGATGAAGTTCGGACTCAGTGAAGGCATGGTGGTGGCCGCCAGCGGCGCAGGTGTCGAAGGCGTGTTCCTGCTCGCGCCCGATGCGGGTGCCCTGCCGGGCATGCGGCTGCGGTGACGCGGGCACCGGCCTGTTTCGCCCGACGGTTGACCGGCCGCTAGAATCCCGTCACCGAATCGAGGTGTCAGCGCGAGGTCCGCCCATGGCCGCGAAGACGATTCTCTTTCCGACCGATTTCTCCACGGCCAGCGACGCGGCCCTCGTCCACGCCGAGGCGATCGCGAAGCAGTCGGGGTGCAGCCTGCTGATCGTCCACGTCGAGGAGCCGCCCCTGGCCTACGGGGGCGGCGAACTCTACTACGGGCTTCCCGAGCCCAACTCGGAGCGGATCCAGAAGATGCTCGAGACCGTCAAGCCTCGCGCGGCCGACGTGCCCTTCGAGCACCGGCTGATAATGGGGGATCCGGCTGGCGAGGTGGTGCGGATCGCCAGTGAAGCCGATTGCGAGATGATCGTGATGGGCACGCACGGCCGGACGGGACTGACGCGGCTGTTGATGGGCAGCGTTGCCGAACAGATCGTGCGCCGCGCGCCCTGCCCGGTGCTGGTCTTCCGCGAAGCGGCCGAACGGCTCGCCGCGTTGCGATCGGGGGAATCCTGAGGTGATGGAGAGCCGTGGGGTTCTCGAGCTGCGGGCCTCGGTGCGACGGGCGATCCGCGAGCTGTTCGACGCGGCCGGTTTCCTGGAGGTCGACACGCCGGTGCTGGCGGCCGAGGTGCTGCCGGAGGCGCATATCGACCCGCTCCCGGTGCGGGTCGCCGGTGACCCCGCCACCCGCTGGCTCCAGGCCAGTCCCGAAAACCTGATGAAGCGACTTCTGGCCGCCGGATCCGGCCCGATCTACCAGTTCGCGCCTGCCTTTCGCGACGGGGAACGCGGCCTGCAGCACGACATCGAGTTCACGATCCTCGAGTGGTACGCCCCCGGAACGACGCTCGACGACGCCGCGGATCTGCTCGCGCGGCTCTGTGCGGCGGTGCTCGGCACCCGGGGAATCGTCCGCACGACCTGCACGGCGGCCTTCGGCGAGCATGCAGGGGTTGATCCGCTCTCCTGCACCGCGGGCGCACTCCTTGCCGCCGCCGTCCGGTCGGGCACGACCCCTCCGCCGGGACTCGCGGCGCTGCCGGAACCGGAAGCCTTCGACCGGGCCTTCGAGCTGGTGCTCGCCGAGGTCGTGCAGCCTCGGCTCGGACTCGACGCCCCGTTGATGCTCGAGGCGTGGCCGCCATGCCAGTCGGCCTTCGCACGGCTCGACGCGGAGGGCCGTTCGGCCCGTCGGTTCGAACTCTTCGTGGGAGGCGTGGAAGTCGCCAACGGCTGGGAGGAGGATCCCGCTCGCGAGCCGCTCGCCCGTCGCATCGACGCGGCCAACGAGATACGGCGAAAGGACGGCCACCTGGAACTGCCCGTCCCACAGCGCCTGCTCGCAGCACACGGTCCCACGATGCCCGACGGGGTGGGGGCGGCGCTCGGTTTCGATCGGCTGGTGATGCTGGCCGCCGGGACTCGCTCGATCGACGCCATCCGCTGCTTTCCCGGAGGCGGCTGAGGGCCGCTCCTCCTGGCCACGCGCGGGGCTCACGTGGGAGTGGCGTCAGTCGGTGACCTCGAGACCGGTCACGAGCCACCGCTCCACTGCGCCGCCGTCGCGGGTGACCAGTTGCGGCCCGAGCCGCAGGGTGACCGCCTCACCCGCCCGGTCGCATCGGTCGAGCACGACACACGCGACCCACGCATCGGCAGCCGATCCACGCCGAAGCAGGATCGGCGGCGACGCGTCGCGGCAACCGCGCACCGCCGCGACCGACGGCAGCGATTCGAAAACCGCCTGCCGATCGCCCCCCGGTGGCGGCGGCCCGCGCGACTCGCGCAGGGGAAGCGGCAGGGCCGAGGGGCCGCAGAGGTTCAGCGCGTCGGCGAAACGCTCCTCCCGGATCGCATCGACCCAGGCCCGTGCCGTCGCGGACGCCCGGCCGCGGATGATCCGCTCCTCGACGATCGCGGCGGCGACGGCTTGGGCCGAGAAACCGATCGCCAGCGCCAGCCCGATCAGGGCCAGCGGACGCCCAGCCCGACGCCCTTCGTGGCGGCGGAGGTCGACCAGCGCCGCCCCGGCCATCGTGATCGCCAACAGCGGCAGAACCGCGGCCAGCGGGGTGAAGAGCACGAGTGCCGACCCGGCGCCGGCCAGCAGCGCCGCCACGGCCAACCCGCTCACCGGGCGATACCCGGCAACCTCGCCCGCAAGCCGCTCGTCGGTCATGCCGCCATCCCCCACAGCCGCGGCTCGTCCGGTCACTTGGCCCGCACCCGCAGCTGCTGCTCTCTTTCGAGCGCATGGCGGCGGTCGGCGTAGCGGAGCACGAAGTCGGCGTCTGGATCGAAGGCGGCGGCCGGAGCGGCGAAGGGGCCGCGGATCGACGACCCGCGCACCCAGGCGAGCCAGCGGCGGTCCGGTGCGATCTCGAACAACATCCTGGCTTCCGGCGTCGGCTGGACGACGTTCCGCGGCACAGGCGCCGTGTGCAAGGAAGCGGCGGTGAAACAGACCATCACCCAGCCGGTGAGCATCGCGACCAGCGGCCCCCCCACCAGTTCGACCGGCCGACGAAACTTCACCCTGGTCCCAGAGATGCGGTCGGTGACCTCACGAAACACGAGCACCAGCAGACAGAACAGCCCCTGCAGTGCCAGGAAATCGAGCAGGTAGGTGAAGGAGGCGAACATCGGCTCGAGGCGGGCCACCACCGCTGGATACCAGGCCGTTGCGAGGGTGGCGGCGAGGAGCACGTCGAGCAGCATGATGACCGCGCTCCAGGTGCCCTCCCGCCACAGTGCGAACGTCACGGCGACGAAGATTCCCAGCAGCACGAGGCTCAGGATCATGGGTTCTTCCCTCCTCCCGCCGGCCGGCCGGCCGCGGCCTGCCCCGCTGCAGCGGGCGGCTTGTCGGCGGCCGGCGGCAGCATCCCGGCGGCACCGCCCTTGCCGGTCAGGGCCCGCTGGACTTCTTCGAGTGACGTCACGCCATCGACGACGAGCTGCATGGCGGCGTCACGCAGCGGCCGCATCCCGTCCTTGGCCGCCGCCTGCGCGAGTTGCTCCGGACTGCCGCCGCCGGCCACCGCCCGCCGCAACGTCGCGCCGCTGGCCAGTTCGAACAGTCCCGTGCGACCGAGATACCCCGATCCCTGACAGAGCCGGCAGCCGGCGTCGGAAGCTTTGCGGATGTGGGGCAACTGCTCGGCCGTCAGCTTCAGCCGCGCGAGCAACTGGAGCGGTGGCGGCGTCTCCTCGCGACACTTCACGCAGAGCCGCCGGACCAGCCGCTGCGAAAGCGATCCCAACAGGGTCGCTCCGAGCTGCTGCGGCGGCACGCCGCAGGACAGCACGCGGGTCACCGCCTCAACGGCGTCGGAGGCCTTGACACTCATGACAACGAACTTTCCCTCGGCCGCCAGCCGCACGAGCTCCACGACGAGATCCTTGTCCCGGACATCACGGGAAACGATCGCGGAGGGATATTCCCGCAGCGCATCGGCCAGGGCGGCGACGGGCGTGACACCGGTGCGAGCGTCGTAGCGGACAGGCTTCACGTTCTGGATCTCGCGGGGCGGACGGGCGGCGTCCTCGATCGAGATAAAGTCGCGAAGCAGACGATCGGCCGACTCGACGACCAGATCGAAGGTCGTGGTCAGGCCGCCACCGAGCGGCGACGAGAGCAGCACGAGCCCCCGTTCGGCGGCCACCAGTTCACCGAGCCGGGCGGCGACCGGCTCCGGGATGCCCAGATCGACCAGTCGCTTGAAGACGGCGTCGGAAGACTCGATCTGGATGACGGCCTGACGAACGCCCCTCTCCGTGCGGAGCGTGAGCCTCGCGTTCCGCGGCCTGCCATCGACCCGGACCGCGAACCGGCCGGTGCCAGCCCCGGCCGCCAGGCCGCAGACCGCGCGGCCCGCCGCCACCACCGCCTCGCCGACGTCCCGACTGGAAGGGGGCACCTCGACCCAGGCCTCCTTCTCCTTGCGGCTGCGGGGGGGCTGCCGCACCCGGGGCTTGCCCCAGACACCATCCACCTCGTGCCGCACGGTCGTGTCGGATGCCACTTCGATCACCGCGGTCGCGGCGCGGGCGACGACGGCCGCCAGCATCTGCCGGCGGAACTCCTCGAAGCCGACTGCCGCCTGGGCCGCGGTCAGACGCGCCTTGTTCTCGGCCTCGTCCTTGCCGCCGAGGGCTGCGAGTTCCACCTTCGGCAGCACCTCCTCCTCCCGCACTGATTCGGAAATCTCGATGCCCAGTGGGGCGAGCAGTCTGGCGACGATGCGGCGGCCATGTCCGGGAGTGAGGATTCGCTCGCTGTCGGTGACACGGCGATTCCGGAAGAAGGCGTACACCCCAACCGGCACGAGCCAGGCCAGCACCATGAGCGCGATCCCGGCGGCGAGCGAGCGGATCCACCAGGCGACCAGCGCGGTCAGCGGCAGCGGCAGGCCGCACACCGAACTCCAGAAGGCCGGCGCGATGCCGTGCTTCGTGGCGTCACGGTGCACCCAATCGACCGTCCGCACCCAGGCCAGCACCACCAGCCACCAGATCACCGCGGAGGCGACGGCGATCCCGCCACCCCGCCCCCGCCAGTCGGCAGGCAGCGGCGCCGTGACCGAGGGCCAGTCGGCCTCGCCGGCCATCGCATCCGTCGCCACCGGCGTGGCGGCGAGGGTCGCGATCGACCACCGGTCGAACCGGTCAAACCGGTTGAACCGTTGCCAGCGCGCCATCACGACACCCCGATGCCCTTGAGGGCCATGGTCAACGCTTCCCGGTTGGGGGCGATCTCGAGGGCATCCTTGCGATCGATGAGATCCTGGTCGATCAGGCTCATGAGGCTGGCGGTGAAGTCCTGCATGCCGTCACGGTGCGACTTGCGGATATGGTCGGGTAGTTGCTCGTCCTGCCCTTCGAGGACGTACTTTCGCACCATCACGTCGAAGAACATGATCTCGACGACGGGCACCCGGGAGACGCCGAGTTCCTTTGCCTTGGAGCCCTCGGCCCGGATCAGCTTTTGGGCCACGATGCCCTTCATGTTGAAGGCAATCGCGCTGCGAAGGGCGGAGTGCATTTCTTCCGGAAAGAGGTCGAGGATGCGGGAGATCGTGGTGGCGGCACTGGAGGCGTGGATCGTGCCGAACACCAGGTGGCCCGTCTCCGCGGCCTGGATGGCCGTCATGAAGGTCTCCTCGTCGCGCATCTCGCCGACGAGGATGATGTCGGGGTCCTCCCGCACGGCATGCTTCAAGCCGATGCCGAAATCCCTCACGTCCTGGCCGATCTCCCGCTGGTTGATTAGGCTCTTGTCCTCGGTAAACACGAACTCGATCGGATCTTCCAGCGTGAGGATGTGCTTGCGGTAGTTTTGGTTGATGAACTGCAGCATCGACGCGATCGTCGTGCTCTTACCCGAGCCGGTCACGCCGGTCAGCAGGATCAGCCCCTGCTCATAGCCACAGAATCGTTCGATGGCCGGCGGCAGGTACAGGCTCTTGAAGTCGGGGATCGAGTTGTTGACGCGGCGGGCCACCAGCCCGAGCGAGCCCTGCTGGGTGAGCAGGTTGACACGAAACCGCCAGCGGACGCCGTCAATGGTCGCCACGTGGGCGAAGTCGCAACCACCGTCGGCCTCAAGAATCCGCCGGCGACGATCGTCGAGCATCGGCAGACAGAATCTCGCCATCTGGTCGTCGTCGATGCGAGGGGCCCTGAGCGGCGTCAGGGAGCCCTTCACCCGGACGATCGGGGGCTGGCCGACCTTGAGGTGCAGGTCGCTCCCCTTGAAACGCACGAGGGCCTCGAAGAGCCGGTCGATCTCGAGCCGCGATTGGGAACCCAACCCGTTGCCGGTCGGCTGCGGAGGCGTGGTCTCGATCGTGGACATGGCGGGATGGAGGGGTGCGCGGGTGAGGGGTCGCGGGCCGCTCATCGCCGCGGCGGCCGGATCGGCAGGCCCCGCCGCAGGAAGAGTTCCTTGACCTCGCGGATCGTACACTCTCCGAAGTGGAAGATGCCAGCGGCCAGCACCGCATCGGCCCCTCCGCGTTGCACGGCGTCGGCCAGGTGCTCGGGCCGCCCCGCCCCGCCGCTGGCCACCACGGGAATGCCGACCGCCCGACTGACGGCGGCGGTCATCTCCAGATCGTAGCCGTCGCGCGTGCCATCGCGGTCCATGCAGGTCAGCACGATCTCGCCAGCACCGAGCTGCTCGACGCGGTGGGCCCAGTCCACCGCCTCCAGGCCGGTCGGCACGCGACCGCCGTTGACGAACACCTCCCATGCCGCGCGGCCATCGCGCACGACCCGCTTGGGGTCGATATTGACCACGGTGGCGCAGCTTCCGAGCCGGTCCGCCACGGCCTTGACGAGTTCCGGCGTCCGCACGGCCGCCGAGTTGATGCTCACCTTCTCCGCCCCGGCCTGCACGAGCCGACAGGCGTCGTCGAGCGTGCGGATGCCGCCCCCCACGGTAAACGGCATGAACACTGTCTCCGAGACGCGGCGAACGACGTCGAGCATGATGTCGCGGCCCTCGTGACTCGCCGTGATGTCGAGGAACACCAGTTCGTCGGCACCCTCCGCCTCGTACCGGGCCGCCACCTCGACGGGATCACCCGCGTCGACGAGATCGAGAAACCGCGTGCCCTTGACGACGCGGCCCCGATCGACGTCAAGGCAGGGGATGATGCGGGTGGCGAGCATGGCGGCGGCCTCACGTGACGCGTCCGTCGTCCGGGCTGGAGGCGCTGGCATAGCGGCGCCGCGGGATCCGTCCGGCCAGGAAGGCGTTGCGGCCGGCTGCACAGGCGTCACGCATCGCCCGCGCCATCCGTTCCGGATCAGCCGCCTGGGCGATCGCCGTGTTGAGGAGCACGCCATCGACGCCGAGCTCCATCGCCTCGGCCACGTCGCTGGCGGTGCCCACCCCGGCGTCCACGATCACGGGATAGCCGGGATCCCCGTCCTTCAGGTACTCGAGACAGAGTCGCAGATTGTTGGCGTTGAGGATGCCCTGGCCGGATCCGATCGGGCTGCCGGCCGGCATCACGCTGGCGGCGCCGAGTTCTTTGAGGCGGCGGGCGATGACGGGGTCGTCGCTCGTGTAGACCAGCACCGTGAACCCGTCGGCGACGAGTCGCTCGGTGGCGACGAGCGTGCCCACGGGATCGGGCAGCAGCGTCCGCCGATCACCCAGCACCTCGAGTTTCACCCAGTCGGCCGACTTGCTGCCCATGTCGCGGAGCAACTCCCGCCCCAGGCGGGCCACGCGGACGGCGTCGTCGGCCGAGTAGCAGCCGGCCGTGTTCGGCAGGAGGCGATACCGGGACACATCCAGATGGTCGAGAATGTTTTCGCCCGCCGCGTTGACCAGTCGCTCCCGCCGCACGGCCACCGTCACGCAGTCGGTGCCGGAGGCTTCGAGGCAGCGGGCCATCTCGGCGTAGGTCGCGTACTTGCCGGTCCCGACCACGAGGCGGCTCATGAGCTGCACGGCCGCCACGCACAGGGGCGCGTCGGCCGGGGCCACGACGGTCCGCTGCGGCGCTCCTTCCGTCACGTCAGCCTCCCCCGACGAAGGTCACGATCTCGATCCGCTCTCCACCGCGCAACGAACGTTCGCCGAACCGCTCCCGTGACACCACGGCACCGTCCACCTCCACGGCCACGGGCCGGCCGGAGAGCCCGGCCTCGTCGAGCACCGCCGCCAGCGATCCGGCCTCCGGCAGCGGCCGGTCGAGCCCGTTGACGGTGATCCATCGCGCGGCGGCGGCCGCGTGGCTGCTCACGGGGCCCCGCCCGCACCGCCCCGCGGCCGGGCCACGTCGAGGAGCACGAGTTCTCCCGAGACGGGCTTGCCGGCGGTCGCCTGCTGGGCGTTCCAGGGGATGCCGTACGCCGCCGTCACCCCCGTGCCGGCGTCGGTGACGTAGATCGCCGCTTGGGCCATCCGATTCCCGGCGTTGCCCGAGAATGCGACCCGACCCGGCACGAGCAGAAACTTCGGCTCCTTCACCTGACCCGGTTTGAAGCCGAGATCCTTGAGCACGTTGTAGCGATAAGTGGTGGTGAACTTGCCGGCCGAACTGAGCACCCCACCGCTCAGGTCACCTGTCTCGAAGTCGAGGATGAACACGCCTTCGGTAGTCATGTCGATGGGGGCGGTGCAGACGGCGAAGGATCCCACCGCCAGCGACGACGCCGCCCTCGCTACGGGCAGCCGCAGGCCCGCGGCCTCCCTTGTCACGACGCTACCGGCGAGGAAGGCGGTCGCAACGACCACAGTCGCGGCCGCGGCGGTGAGAAAATGCTTGGCGATCATGCGTGAGCAGCCTCCGGGCGTGAGGGCGAAACGTGAAACCTGCCGGCGCGACCAGCAGCGGGCGAGACCAAGGAACGCGAGCGATCAACGAACAAATGGTGTCTGGCGATTCATAGGATGCTGATCTGGGATTTCTGAGAGCGCTCGGGTGCACGGGATTCACCAGCGGCGACGCCCGTTGCCCGTCGTGTTACAACGGCAGCCCATGAATCGTTTTTCAAAGAACTTCGGCCGGGAAGCGGATCAGGCCCGGAGCCAACAGTCTAGCCCCCGGCGGCCGGTGCCGGTGCCGCCTGGATGACCGACAGCTTGAAGCGGCCGAGGGCGTGCGTGCCGTCGCCGTACTGCTGGTCGACGGTGATCGCCAGGGGCGCCCCGGCCGGCAGGGTGACGTCGGCGGGCACTTCGAAGGTGGCGGTGTGCGGCTTGCCCGCACCATTGTGGATGCCCCAGCCCGTCTCGGCCTTGTCGTCGATCGCACCGGCCACGACGTAATCCGATTGTTCGAAGGTCGCCTTCGCGGCAGCCAGCTTCACCGGCGTCGGCGTCTCGGCCGCGCCGGGCTGGCCGTGGGCGACGGCGAACGTGGTCAGCACGAAGTTGCCGTTGCCGGCCCGGCCGGGGCCCTGGGCCGGCAAGCTCGGATCGGGAAGCACCTCGATCTGGAAGGCCGTCACCCGCGGCCCGGCGGGGACGGCGGCCTTGAGCGTATAGGTGTCCTTGGCGAGGTTGCCCGTCACCATCACCACCCCGTCCGCCGCGATCGCGCCGTTGGCACCGGCTAAACTCTTGAACTCCGTCGGCACGAGGACGGCCACCACAGGCGCCGGGGGGGGCGGCGGCG
The DNA here is from genome assembly GCA_016872955.1 of Planctomycetota bacterium. Classification (GTDB taxonomy): domain Bacteria; phylum Planctomycetota; class Planctomycetia; order Pirellulales; family UBA1268; genus QWPN01. Next base: position 884 of record VGYP01000008.1, on the reverse strand, counting down.
GGGGTGGAGGAGGCGGCAGAAGCTTGGGGGCCGGCACAGCCACCAGCTTCGGCCCGGCATGGGTGCCGGTGAACAGCGACTTGCCGTCCGGCGTGAACTTCACGCACCAGACGCTCGAGGCCAGCTTCTCGGGCCCTTCCTGCTCACCCTTGGCAGCCACGTCCCAGAACTTGATCGCCCCATCGAGGCCGGCACTCGCGAGCCGTTTGCCATCGGCGGTGAAGGCGAGGCTCGTGACCCAGTCCTTGTGACCCGCGAGCATCGCCGCCGGCTTGCCGTCGGCGGTCGTCCAGAGCCTGACTGAACGGTCGGCACCGCAGCTGGCCAACGTGCCGCCATCCGGGGCGTAGGCCACGGCCCAAATCGTATCACCATGCCCCTCGAGCTTGGCCTTCTCGGCCCCGGTGGCGGCATCCCAAAGCTTGACGAGCTTGTCGCTGCCACCACTGGCGAGCGTGCCGCCGTCGGGCGCGAAGGCGACGCACGTGGCCGCTCCGGCATGGGCTGCCACCGTCTTCACCTCAGCGCCACTGGCCGTGTCCCAGAGAACCACGGTGCCATCCTCGCCAGCCGTCGCCAGCCGGCTGCCGTCGGGCGAGAAGGCGAGCGATCGCACCCAACCCTTGTGCTTGGCGAGGTCGTGCTTGGCGGACCGCGCGGCCACGTCCCAGACCTTGACGAGCCCGTCGTAGCCGGCCGTGGCGGCGAGCTTTCCGTCGGTGGAGATGTCGACCGCCCACACGGCGGTGGGGTGACCAGCGAAGTCGGCGACCCGCGCCCCGTCGGCCGCTTTCCAGGCGACCACGTCGCCGGGGCGGTAGAGGAGACTCTCGCCGCCGGCGGTCAGGAGCAACTGGCCGTCGGACGCGTAGTCGGCCGCGATC
>VGYP01000007.1 GCA_016872955.1 Planctomycetota bacterium | reverse complement strand
GCGTCGCAACTCGGTGCGGAATCACAGCAGGGTCAGCAAGGCCAGCAACAAGGACAGCAGGGTCAGCAGCAGGGTCAGCAACAGGGTCAGCAACAGGGTCAGCAACAGGGTCAGCAACAGGGTCAGAAGGGCGAGGGCAAAGGCGAGGGCAAAGGTCAGGGTCAGGGTCAGGGTCAGGGCCAGGGTCAGGGCCAGGGTCAGGGCCAGGGCCAGGGTCAGGGTCTTGGCACGGGGTTCGTGCCGAGTTCGCCGGAAACCACGGCGCGGATGATCGCCGGGCAGCAGGCTCAGCAAATGGCCGAGGCGATGGCGTCATCGAGTCAGGGCCAGGGCCAGGGTCAGGGCCAATCTCAGAGCAAGCAGGGCAGTCAGAAGTCGGGCCAGGGACAGAAATCGAAGTCCGTGGGCGGTGGCGGATCGGGTGGCAACCGCACCGGCGACGCGCAGGATGGTGCTCCGGAAGCGCCGCAGGCCAGCGACGGCGTCGGCAAGGAGGCAGCCAGCGCGTCGGGCCAGCGGCAGAGCGACGTCTCGCTCGAGCCCAAGCCGGTGGAGCAGGAGGGCTGGTTCGCGCGGCTGCCGCCGGAGACACGTCAGGCCATCAAAGCCAAGAGCCAGCGGCGCGCGCCGCGAGGCTACGAGGAGAAACTCGGCCGGTATTTCAAGAACATCGATGAGTAGGGGCGGCGTCGTCACCGTCCCGGTCCAGTCCACCCCAGAGGAGAGTTGATCATGTCGGAGAGTCAGAAGGGCGACGACGTCGCCGCCGTGCAGAAGTGTGAGCAGGCCTACAACCGCATCCGCGACGAGTTGTCGAAGGTGATCGTGGGCCAGGAGGAGGTCGTTGAGCAGGTGCTCGTCGCCATGTTCGCCCGTGGCCACGCGCTGCTCGAGGGCGTGCCGGGCCTCGCCAAGACCCTGCTGGTCAGCTCGCTGGCCCAGGCCCTGCACCTGTCGTTCAAGCGCATCCAGTTCACACCCGACCTGATGCCCAGCGACGTCACCGGCACCGATGTCATCCAGGAAGACCCCGAGTCGGGTGCGCGGCGGTACAAGTTTCTGCAGGGCCCGCTGTTCGCCAACATGATCCTGGCCGACGAGATCAACCGCACGCCCCCCAAGACCCAGGCGGCGATGCTCGAGGCGATGCAGGAGCGGCAGGTCAGTGCGGGTGGCACCACCCACCGCCTGCCAGCGCCGTTCTTCGTGCTGGCCACCCAGAACCCGCTCGAGCAGGAGGGCACCTACCCGCTGCCCGAGGCCCAGCTCGACCGCTTCCTGCTCCACATCCAGGTCGACTACCCGACCGGCCGCGACGAGTGGGAGATCGCCCGCCGTGTGACCGGCGGCGCTCCGGGCAAGGTCGAGGCGGTGATGACGGGCGACGAGATCATCCACGTGCAGGACCTGATCACCCGTGTGCCAGTCAGCGACCAGGTGCTCGGCTACGCCTGGGCGCTGGTGCGGGCCTCGCGGCCCAAGGCCCAGGAGGCGCCGGAGTTCGTCAACCGCTGGGTGGCCTGGGGCGCCGGGCCCCGCGGCGTGCTCACGCTGGTCAACGCCGCCAAGGCGCGGGCCGTAATGTACGGTCGCTACCACGCCACGATCGGTGACGTGCAGGCGATGGCCCGGCCGGCCCTGCGGCATCGCATCGCCGGCAACTACGCGGCCCAGTCGCAGAACATCACCAGCGAGCGGATCATCGAGATGCTGCTCGAGGCGATTCCGGCCGACAAGGTCTACGAGCGGCCCGCGGCCTGATCGCCCGTCGCCGCCCTCCCGAGGAACATCCCATGTCGCAGAGCATCCTGGCCCGCTATCTCGACCCCGACGTGCTCGGCCGGTTGGCGGGCCGGATGCTCGAACCGCGGGGCCTCGTGGTAGGTTCGCTGGCGGGGCACCACAAGTCGCCGCTCTCGGGCTTCGCCGTGGAGTTCGCCGGTCACCGAGAGTACCTGCCGGGGGACGATCCCAAGCACATCGACTGGCGGGTGTACTTCACCCGCGACAAGTACTTCATCAAGCAGTACGAGATGGAGACGAACTTCGTCTGCCACCTGCTGCTCGACGTGAGTGCGTCGATGCGGTACGGAGAGGAGGGCGAGCAGAAGCTGCTGGCGGCGGCGCAGTTGGCGACCACGCTGGCCCACTGCATCGTGCGGCAGGGAGACAAGGCGGCCTTCGTGACCTTCGACGACACCGTCCGCGGCTCGCTGCCCCCGGGCAGCGCGATCGCCCAGATCACCCGCATGGCCGAGCACCTCGACACGATCGAACCGGTGCAGAAGACCCGCATGGCCGACTGCCTCGCCGAGGCCCACGGCCGGATGGGCCGCCGGGAGATCGTGTTCGTGTTCAGCGACTTCTTCACCGACCTCGACGCCCTGGAGCCGATCCTGCAGCGGCTGCGGTTCGACCGGCACGAGGTGGTGCTGTTTCAGGTCATGCATCACGACGAACTGGAGTTCAAGCTCGACGGGCTGGTGAAGTTCCGCGGCCTCGAGTCGAACGACGAGCTGCTCGCCCAGCCGAGTGAGCTCCGCCGCCGCTACCTCGACGCCCTGGGGCGATTCAACGAGAAGTTCGCCGAGATCTGTGCCCGCAACCGGGTGGAGCGGGTGCTCGTCGACACCAGCCGGGATCGGGCCGAGGTACTCATCGACCACCTCAATCAGCGGTCGGTCGTCCACCGCGGCCGAGGCTGAGAACAGCCATGATGCTCGTGTGGCGGCGGCCCCCGGGCGTGACGCTCGTCGAGCTGTTGGTGGTGATGGCGATCCTCGCCACGCTGGCGGGCGTCCTGCTGCCGGCCGTGCAGTCGGCCCGGGAAGCGGTTCGCCGCTCTGGCTGCCTCGACCGCGTGCGGCAGATCGGGCTGGCCGCGCAGCGATTCCACGACGCGCGGCGGGTGCTGCCACCGGGCTACGCCTCCGGCAGCGACGCGGTGGGTGATGACACGGGGCCGGGCTGGGGCTGGGCCGCCCACGTCCTGCCCTACCTCGAGGAGCACAGCGTCGCTGGCCGGATCGACCTCGCGAGTCCGCTGCAGGCGCCGGCCTCGGCCGCGGCCCGCGAGAGCGTCGTGGATATCCTGCTCTGCCCGTCCGACGCGGCTCCCCGCGAGGCCTTCGCCGTCGGTCCGCGGGATCGGGCGGGGGCGTTGACGGCCACCACCTGCCGCCTCGCGCCGGCCAGCTACGTGGGCTGCTTCGGGGTGGGCGAGCCCGGCATCGATGGCGACGGCGTCTTCTTCCGCAACAGTGCAATCCGTTTCCGCGACGTCAGCGACGGTCTCGGCCACACGCTGCTGATCGGCGAGCGCTCGTTCCGACACGCGGCATCGGCCTGGGCCGGGGCGGTGGCCGGCACGCATCAGGTGCCGTCTGTCGGCTGCCCGATGGGGCTGCAGGTCAACAACGCCTCCAACTTCGTGCTCGGCCACACGGGGGAGTCGTACGGAGGGCCCGCCGGGCCGACCGAGATCAACAACTTCACGTCGCCCCACGCGGGGGGCTGCGTGTTCGCGTTCGTCGACGGCCACGCCGCCTTTCTGGACGCGGCGGTAGACTACGTTGCCTACAAGGCCCTCTCCACGAGGGCCGAGCGAGATGCCTCCTCCCGGGCCAATTGATGCCAACGGGCCTGCGGATGTCGATCGTCGCCCCGCTCGTCGTCACGGCCGCCGGCTGCGGCGCGGGGCCGGCCGCCCCGCAGCTCACGACCCTGCGGCTTGAGGACGTGCCCCCCGAGCTGATGGCGATCGCGCGGAAGGAACTGCCCGGCATCGAGTTCGACACCGCCTGGCGAAAGGCCAGCGGCACCTACGAGATTCGTGGCAAGGCCAAGAACGGCAAGATTCGCGAGATCGACGTCCGCCCGGACGGCACCGTCGAAGAGGTCGAGTGACGATCGGCCGCGTCAGGACGCGGCCGGACCGGCGAACACGTGGATGCCGCCCGTGTCGCAGATCACGACCTGCGTGTCATAGCCCGCCATGATCCGGTAGGCGATGATGTCGACGCAGCACTTCACGTCGGGCAGCTGCTGGCGGTCGATCCGCCAGCCAGTGGCGTGGTCGAAGACGTCGACAAACATTTTCCAGTCGGTCGGGCCGGTGGCGGCCGGCGAGCGGTGGTTGCCGGCGATGGCGTCCCATAGACGCTCCTCTACCGTTCGCCCGCCTTCCATTTCGCCGCGGGCCGCACCCGCACCTTCAACGTCCGCGGTGGCGGGTCCGGCACGCCGGCGTTTCCGACGAGCGACACGCAGATCCCGCTGATGGTCGACGCGACCGCCAGCGGCGTGCTTGGTGTCGGCCCGCGGGACGTCGCTACCGGGCAGTACGTGCGCAGCGACACCGGCGTCAACGACAACCTCGCCTGGAAAAGCGTCATCTGGTCGCCCGGCCAGTTGGTGGCCTTCGTCGGCAACGGCCTCGTTCCCGGCGACAGCGGCACCGGCTCGGATACCGGCAGCAACTGGTCTAACGGCTTGAGCGTGGCCCCGTTGGCGTTAGGCGTGCGGGGCGTCTTCGACATATCCGATGGCACGGTGACCATCGATCAGGCGGGCATCACGCCCACGGCAGGGCTGCGGTTTGCCGCCGCCACCAGTTACCACCTGTCCGGCGGCGCGCTCATGCTCGGTAGCGCCGACGCTACGGACAACACGGTGATCGTCGGACCGTCGGCGATCACCACGATCTCCGCGCCGCTGGTGGCAGCCGTCGGCCTCACCAGGGAAACCGCCGGTGAACTGCTGTCGCGATTCGGCAACACGCTGGGCGACGTGACGGCTGCCGAAGGCACGCTCATGCTGGCCGTCGCGACGACTTTCGGGGCACCAACACGTTTTCCGGTGTTACCACGCTCTCCGCCGGTCCACTCGTGGCGGGTAGCGCCGGCGTGATCCCGGGCAGGCTGGCCGCGACTGGCAGCACGTCGCCGATCACGTTCAATGGTGGCGTGTTGGGCCTAGGTGTGGACAACTACTCGCGGGCCTTGGATGCGGCGGGCGTGGCGACGACGGCTCGGCGGCGATCGACAGCCGGATCAGCGGCATGCCCAGTGGCGGCGCGGGCGGGGCGCTCGTGAAGACGGGCCCGGGCACGGTGGAACTCACTGCGACGAACCCCTATTCGGGCGGCACGACGGTGACGGCCGGCACCTTGCGGGTGGGCAATGCCACGAGGCCGCTTGGCAGCGGCAACGCGGCGGTTTCGGGTGGCACGCTGGCGGTGGGGATCGCGGCGTCGCTCGCGGGGGTGACGGTGGATGCCGGTGGTCAGGTGGTGCTCGACTCGATGGCCAGCCGGGTGCTGGACGTGCCGACCCTGGCGGTAGACGAGTCGCCGGCGGGCTGGTGGACGTGGGAGCAAGCCGGATCCAGATCGCCTCCGGGGTGGATGCAGCGGCGACCGCCGGGATGCGGAGCGTGGGCTACAAGGTGGAGTCGACCGGCGCGGCGATCCTGGGATCTGCGGCGTTTTGTGATGCGAACATGGACGGGGTGGTCAACACGCTGGATCTGGTGTTGATCTCGAGTGCGGGGAAGTTCGGCTCGAGCCAGGCGGCCTTCTGGTAGGAGAGACACTACAACGACGACGGGATCGCCAACACGCTGGACCTGGTGGCTATCTCGGCGGCTGGCGTGTGGGGCACCGGCAGCTACCTGCCCTCCGCACGCAGCGCCGTGCCGGAGCCGGGCACCATCGCCCTGATCACCCTCGCCGGACTCGCCGCCAAACGCCGCGCGAGCCGCCGCTGAAACCAAGGCCCGCGCTGGCCGTGCCTACTCGCACTGCCCGCAGCGTCCCTTCAGCAGCACCGCGGTGACCGAGCTGATGCGGCCACTGGTTCGGCTGCCTCGCTTGGCCGTTCCGGACCGCGGCTTGATCGCCACCTGCATGTCGTCGAGACAGGTCACGTCGCCGCAGCTGGTGCAGACGAAGTGGGGATGGTCATCACCTCGGTGGCTGCCGCCGGCCCGCTTGGCCTCGAACCGCCAGACATGGTCGCCGAGCTCGACGCGGGCGGCGAGCGCGGCTTCGGTCAGTTCGGTGAGGTTGCGGTAGATCGTGGCCCGGTCGAAGCCCAGGTGCCGTAGGGCTCCCGAGACCTGGGCGTGGGTCAGCGGTCCGGCGGCGGCCTCGAGATGCTGCATCACGGCCACGCGGGCGGAGGTGCACCGCAATCCGGCACCGCGGAGGCGGGCGCGGACGGCATCGTCATTGGCTGGCTTGCCCCGGGCCATGAGCAGGAGTCTACACGACTTCGACGGTCGACAGCAGTTCCATGATCGCCGCCATGAAGGCAGGGAGGTCGCCAGGCTTGCGGCTGGAAACGAAGTGGCAGTCGACCACGACCTGCGTGTCTTCCCAGATCGCGCCGGCGTTCATCAGGTCGTCCTTGATGCCCGGGCTGCCCGTCACACGGACACCTCGGTAGACCCCGGCCGAGATGGGAATCCAGCCCCCATGGCAGATCGCCGCCACCAGCTTGCTGCGGGCCGCGAACTCCCGCACCAGTTCCAGCACCTTCTCGTCGCGGCGGAGCTTGTCGGGCATCCAGCCGCCCGGCAGCACCAGGCCGTGGAAGTCGGCCACCTCCACGTCGGCGATCGCGGCATCGCTCGTGCAGGGATAGCCGTGCTTCCCGCGGTACACGTGGCCGGGCAAGGAGCCCGCGAGCACGACGTGGCCGCCCGCCTCCTCGATGCGAAGCTTCGGGTACCAGAGTTCGAGATCCTCGTAGTCGTCGCCCACGAGAATGAGGATGCGCAGGCCGTCGAGCGGTCGGTGGGGCACGAGCGGATGGTTCATGACGGGTCTCCTGGTGCGGTCGCGACTGATGGGCTCGCGAACAAGGGTCGAAGAGCCTCCGCCACTGCCGTCTTCGACCAAACGATTGTCGCCCGTTGTGGTGGTGGCGGCGAGCCCCTCTCGAGAACGGTCTCTGCCATCGGCGGCGATCCCTCCGCTGCCGACGGAGATCACGTGTTTCGGCCGTGGCAGGCCCCGGCCCAAAAAGCCGCTTGACTCACCGAACCCTCACGCTACATTCACGCCCCGGCCCACCGGCAGTGGTCATCGGATCGACCACCACAACATATTGCGATAGCACGCAGATGGACCTGCATTCTGGTTTTACCGGTTATTCGGCCTCTGCCCCGAGCTGAAAAGCTCATGCGGCTCCCGCGGGGGGCCGATGTCAGGTTGAAGAAGGACTATACGAAAGTATACTTTTGAGGCCTCGGAGCGGCCGCGGACTTCGCCCTTTCCATCACGTTCCCAAGGAGCCCATCCCATGGCAGATTGCGACTCGGCCACGCTCGCCGGCACCGCGACCCCCGGTTTCACCCCCGCCCCGCGGGATGCCAGCCGCAGTCCCCTCGAAATCCGCCCCACCTTCTGCCCCGCCGAGGTGGACAGTCCGTTCGACACCACGGAATGGGACCTCCGCACCGCCGCCATCAAGGGGGAGGACGGCAAGGTGCTCTTCGAACAGCCCGCCTGCGAGATTCCGGCCGCCTGGAGCCAGCTGGCCACCAATGTCGTGGTCAGCAAGTATTTCTACGGCGAGATCCACACTCCCGAGCGCGAGCACTCGGTCCGGCAGATCGTCCACCGCGTGGCCCGCACGATCGCCGACTGGGGCATGGCCGACGGCTACTTCAAGACCAAGGCCGACGGGGAGAACTTCTACCGCGATCTGGCCTGGCTCTGCGTGCACCAGCACGGCGCCTTTAACTCGCCGGTCTGGTTCAACGTCGGCCTCTATCACCAATACGGGGTCAAGGGCGCGCCCTGCAACTGGCGGTGGGACGAGGCTCGTCGGGACGTCGTCATGCCCGACAACCCCTATGAGTATCCCCAGGGCAGTGCCTGCTTCATCCAGAGCGTCCGCGACAACATGGAAGACATCATGGACCTCGCCCGCAGCGAGGCGATGCTCTTCAAGTTCGGCTCCGGCACGGGTACCGACCTGTCCACCCTGCGGAGCCAGCGGGAGAAGCTCGCCGGCGGTGGCAAGCCCTCGGGCCCGCTTTCCTTCATGCGGGTCTACGACCAGGTGGCCGCGGTGGTGAAGAGCGGCGGCAAGACGCGGCGGGCCGCGAAGATGCAGTCGCTCAAGGTCCACCATCCCGACATCCTCGAGTTCGTCGAGTGCAAGGCGAAGGAGGAGAAGAAGGCGCGGGTCCTGATCGAGAAGGGGGGCTATGACGCCAACTTCAACGGCGAGGCCTACAGCTCGATCCTCTTCCAGAACGCCAACCTCTCGGTCCGCATCACCGACGAGTTCATGGAGGCCGTCGACCGCAACGACACCTGGATCACCCGCTGGGTCACCGATCCGTCGAAGGCCGGCCCCAGCCTCAAGGCCCGCGACCTGCTCGACCGGATGGCCGAGTGTGCCTGGCAGTGCGGCGACCCGGGCGTGCAGTACGACACCACGATCAACCGCTGGCACACCTGCCCCAACTCCGGCCGGATCAACGCCAGCAATCCTTGCTCCGAGTACATGTTCCTCGACGACACGGCCTGCAACCTGGCGAGCATCAACCTGATGAAGTTTCGCCGGCCCGACGGCTCCTTCGACGTCGATCGCTTCACGGCAGCCTGTCGGATCTTCTTCGTCGCCCAGGAGATTCTGGTCGACCATGCCAGCTACCCTACGCCGAGGATCGCCCGCAACAGCCACCTCTACCGGCCGCTGGGCCTGGGCTACTCCAATCTCGGCAGCCTGTTGATGGCCGACGGCCTCGCCTACGACAGCGATGCCGGCCGCGGCCTGTGCGGCGCCCTGACGGCGATCCTGCACGGTGCGGCCAATCGCACGAGCGCCGAACTGGCGGGGGCGGTGGGCCCCTTCGAGGGCTTCGCCGCCAACCGCGAGCCGATGCTCAAGGTGATGCAGATGCATCGCGACGCCGTGGAGCAGATCGGCCCGGCCTGCCCGCGGTATCTGCACGAGGCCGCCCGGCGGGTCTGGGACGAGGTGCTCGCAGGCGGCCGGGTCCACGGCTACCGCAATGCCCAGGCCACGGTGCTCGCCCCCACCGGCACCATCTCCTTCCTGATGGACTGCGACACCACCGGCATCGAGCCCGATATCGCGCTGGTGAAATACAAGCAGCTCGCCGGTGGCGGGATGCTCAAGATCGTCAATCAAACGGTGCCGCTGGCCCTGCGGACGCTCGGCTACGACGAGCCGACTGTGGAGGGCGTTCTCGCCTTCATCAACGAGAAGGACACGATCGAAGGGGCGCCCGGCCTCAAGGCCGAGCACCTGCCGGTGTTCGACTGTGCCTTCAGGCCGCGGCTTGGGGAGCGGAGCATCGCCTGGGAGGCGCACGTCAAGATGATGGCGGCCGCCCAGCCGTTCCTGTCCGGGGCGATCTCCAAGACGGTCAACATGCCGCGGGAGACGACGCCGGCCGACATCGCCCACGCCTACCACGAGGGCTGGCGGATGGGCCTCAAGGCGCTGGCCATCTACCGCGATGGCTCGAAGGAGAGCCAGCCGCTCTCGACGAGCACCGAAGGCGACAAGGCCGCCGCCAAGGCCACGCCCGCCCCGCGCCGGGAGCGGCTGCCCGACACGCGGCGAAGCGTGACCCACAAGTTCAGCGTGGGTGGCCACGAGGGCTACATCACGGTGGGCCTCTACGATGACGGCCGACCGGGGGAGCTGTTCATCACGATGGCGAAGGAGGGCAGCACAATCGGCGGCCTGATGGACGCCTTCGGGACGGCGGTCTCGATGAGCCTGCAGTACGGCGTGCCGCTGGAGGTGTACATCAAGAAGTTCTCCCATACGCGGTTCGAGCCGTGGGGCTACACCAAGAACGCCGACATTCCGGTGGCCAAGAGCCTCGTCGACTACATCTTCCGTTGGATGGGCATGGAGTTCCTGCCCGGCTACCGCGAGGCGAGTCGGCCGGGGGGCGGCGGCGGGGAGGCCGCCGCCGCGGGGGAACCCACGGAAAGTGAGTCCAAGCCCGCCGCCACGAAGGCGAGCGGGCTGGCTGATGGGCAAGGAAAGCCCAAGGCGAACGGCGAGTCGACCGCCAGTCGTGGCCGCCATCCGGCCGGCAACGGTGCGGCTGGCAAGGTCGTGGCCATGCGGACGTCGGCAGCCGACACAGCGGCGGTGCTGGAGCGGGCAGGCCTAAAGATGGCCGTCGACCCGGGGTCGCACGACGACCGGCAGAGCCAGTTTGCCAAGTTCCAGATCGACGCGCCGGCCTGCGAAAACTGCGGGGCGATCACGGTTCGTAACGGCAACTGCTATCTCTGCCACAACTGCGGCAACAGCATGGGCTGCAGCTGAAGACACGGCGGGTGGACGAAGGCCTGCCGCCGTGGCCAAGCGGCCAGTGGCGGCGGCCTGGTCCGCCCTGCCGCGCGGACCCGCGAAGCGGCCGGCATGATTCGCAACGGGTCGGCGGCGGACGGCATAATCGGCCGAACCGGTAGAGCCGGTCGTCCGAGGGGGTCACGTGAGTACGTCGATTGACTCTCGCCCGAGTGTCAACCATGCTTCTCCAGAGACGACCCGCTCCTCCTCCACCCTCCGGTAGGTGCCTTCGTGCGACGCTGCCTTCGTGCCTTTCTGGTCGGTCTGCTCACGCTTTCGCTGCTGACGGCGCCCGCCCATGCCTGCTGGCGGACGCGGCAGGCCCGGCAATGCCCGCCGGCCTGCGTGGTGCCCGCCTGCCGGCCGCCCGCCGTCGGCTGGGTCGGCTGCTGGACGGCGTGTGGCGAGCCGGTCGTCGTGGTGTCGGACGTGTGCGTCGCGTCGTCGGCATGCTGCGGCAAGGTTGTGAAGGCGGCCGATGCTATGGCCGCCGATACGCAGGTGGTGGAGCCGGCCGACGTCGCCGGTGAGGCGGGGGCCGCGGTTGCACCCGCGACCGAACGTGCCGTGCCGACGCCGGCAGTCGTGGCGGAGAAGTGGGCCACGACGCTCGAGCCCGTGGCGCCGCCGCCGGCGCTCGAGCCCGCAGGTGAGCCGGTCACGCCGGCCTCCAACGAACAGCCGGCGCTCGAGGGTCGGGACCACGTAGTCGAGCCCGAGCCAGCGGTACGGCGGGGCGAGTTGGCCGCCGAGGAAGCCGTGGCGGGCGAGCCTCCTGCCGTCCGTCCGGAGCCGGGAGCGGAGGAGCCGGCGCCCGCGGTGCCGGCCAAGGAGGAGGCCCTCACGCCTCCTGCCGAGCCACCGATGGAAGAGGACGTGCTGGCCGCGGACGCGGTAGACGAGTCGGCCCCGGAAGCGCCGGTCGTCGACGAGCCCGCGGCCCTGGAGCCCGCCCCCGAGGCGCCGCCGCTGGAGCCCGAGGAACCCGCGGCCGACGACGTGAAGCCCGCACCGGCCGAGGACACGAACATTTTCGACGAGCTTGACGGCGACGATGCGGCCGCGCCGGCCGCCGCCGACGGAGAGGCAGCCGACCCGTTTGGAGAGGCTGGCGGCGCCGACGCGGCGGACGAAGCGATGCCCGCCGACGATGCCGCCCCGCCCGCCGCGGACGATCTGCCCGCGGACGAGCCATTGCCGCCCCAGGACGAGCCCGCCGGTGAGGGTGAGCCGGCGGACCCCTTCGCCGACGACTCGGCCCCGGCCACCGAGCCGCCCGCCGAGGAATCGACCGAGTCGCCCGCCGACCCGGCCCCGGCCGATGAACCGCTTGCGGAGCCGCCGGCCGACGAAGCCCCAGCCGACGACGAGCCGCCGGCAGCCGCCGATCCGTTCGCGGCCAGCGAGCCTCTGCGTCGCTGGATCGATGCCACCGGCACCGCCAGCATCGTGGGCACGCTCGTCGACGTAGGGGGCGATGGCTGTTGCGTGCTCGAGACCCGCGGCCGCCGGATCATCGTGCCGCTGGCCAACCTCAGCCCGCACGACCGTGACTACGTCCGCCACGCGGGCATTCGACTGGCGAAGGTCAGGGCGCAGGCCGCCGGCGAGACCGTCGCGGCCCCGGCGCCCGCACCTGCCGTCACCGACACCGCGGCCCTCTGACGAGCCGGCCGTTCATCGGGCGTCGTCGAGCACGGCCACCGTCTCGAAGTCCTTGCCTTCGAGCATCTCCAGCGACGCACCGCCGCCGGTGGAGACGTGGCTCACCTGGTCGGCGTAGCCGAGTTGCTCGACCGCCGCGGCCGAGTCGCCGCCGCCGATGATCGTGACGGCGCCGCGGGTGGTGGCCTCGGCCACCGCGGCCGCCACCGCCTGCGTGCCCGCGTCGAAGGGGGGCATCTCGAACACGCCCATCGGACCGTTCCAGACGACCGTGCCGGCCGAGCGGATCAACTCGCCGTAGCGGCGGGCCGTCTCGGGGCCGATGTCGAGGCCCTCGAAGCCGTCGGGGATGCTGCCGGCCTGCACCACCCGCTTGGTGGCCGCGGCGGAGAAGTCGTCGGCACAGTGCGTGTCGACCGGCAGCACAATCTTGCCGCCAGCGCGGGCGAGTAGGTCCTTGGCTAGCTCGAGCTTGTCGGGCTCGACCAGACTCTTGCCGGTCCGGCCTCCCTGGGCCAGGGAAAAGGTGTAGGCCATTGCGCCCCCGATCAGGATCTGGTCGCAGAGGGCGATCAGGTTCTCGATCACCGCGATCTTGTCGGAGACCTTCTTGCCGCCCAGGATGGCGACGAAGGGCCGCTTGGGCGTGCCGATCGCGTCGGCCAGGTAGCGGATCTCCTTCTCTACCAGGAACCCCGACACGGCCGGCTTACCCTGCTTCTTCATGGTGACGGGCACCGCGTGCATGCTCGCCTCGGTGCGATGGCAGGTGCCAAAGGCGTCGTTGACGTAGGCATCGGCGAGGCCGGTGAGGCCGGCCACGTAGTCGGCGTCGTCCCCCTTCTTCTCCCCTTTGTTGAAGCGGACGTTTTCGAGCACGAGCACGCCGCCGGCCGGCAAGGCCGCGGCCTTGGCCCGCGAGTCGGGGCCGCCCGTGTCGCTGGCTAAGACGACCGGTCGGCCGAGCAGTTCGCCCAACCGACGGGCGACGGGCGCGAGCGAGAACGCCACCTCGAAACCCCGGCCGGCCGGTCGACCGAGATGCGACATCAGGATCGCCCTACCCCCCCGGTCGACGATCGACTCAATCGTCGGCAGGGCCATGCGGATCCGGCGGTCGTCGGTGATCGCACCTGCGTCGTCCTGGGGCACGTTGAAATCGACACGGACGAGCACAGCCTGGCCTGCGGGATCGAGGTGGGCGACGGTCTGCTTGGGCATCGGAAAGCTCCGGACGAAGAGATGGCGGTGGCGACGGCCGCGTATTCAACCGGATTGGCCGCCGGCCCGCAAACGTGACGGCCGTCGCGACGGTCGGCAGCCTCAGCGGCCGCTCGGCTTTGATTGCCGCGGGCCAGCGGGAATCGAGCAGCACGCGATGGGCGAGATCGAAGGTGTGGCCCTTGACCCGCGGGAAGGGCATGCCGTGATCGCCCGTGACCACACCAGCGTGTCGTCGGCCACCTCTGGCCGCTCTCGGGCCTCGAGCAGCGCGGCGACCTCGGTGTCGAAGGCCTCGATCTCGACGGCATAGTCGAGCGTGTCATGGCGGACGAGGTCGGTGTCGGGCCAGCAGTCCGGCACGCGGTCGATGTCGGTCGGACGCTTGCCGGCGGTGAGGCCGGGGTCCGCGTCCAGCGGCAGCCGTAGGCACCCATGTGGCACGAGGCATGGCGGCGATGATGAACAGCACGTCAGGGTGGGGCCGAACGGTGTGCGGGGTTGGTCCGCGGCAGCTGGCCGCCCACGTCGGTGAGCCAGATGTCGAGTCGCCGCCGCAGGTCGCCCGCCCGCCGGCGCTCGCGGGCGGCGAGGTCGTGGCGCTCGCCCGGGTCGCTGGCCAGGTCATAGAGCTCGTCGCGGTCGTCCTCGTAGAAGTGCACGAGCCGCCAGCCTTCGGCCAGGATCACCGAATGGGGCGTCGCGCCCCCGGGGTGGTAGTGCGGGTAGTGCCAGTAAAGTGCCTCGCGGTCGAGCACGCCGCCGCTCAGCACGCCGGACAGGTCGCGACCATCGAGGGGTCCGCCGACGTCGGCGGTGGCGCCGGCGAGCGCCAGGATCGTGGCCGGGATGTCGGGCGTGATCACGGGCGCGTCGCTAGTGCCCCCGGGCTTCGTCAGCCCCGGCCATGAGACGATGAAGGGCACGCGGACGCCCCCCTCGTAGGGTGAGCCCTTGCCGGCCCGCAACGGGGCGTTGTCGGTGACCTGCGCCAGGCCGCCGTTGTCGCTGGTGAAGAAGATCGCCGTCCGGTCGCGGATGCCCAGTTCGTCGAGGCACGCGACGATCCGACCGAGCGCGTCGTCCACGCCCTCGACCATGGCGGCGTAGGCAGCGTTCCGCGGCCGCCGGTCCGCGGGCCGGGCGGCAAGCTTCGCCACCACCGCGGGCTTGGCCTGGATCGGGGTGTGCACGGCATGGTGCGGAAGGTAGAGGAAGAAGGGGCGGTCCTTGTGGGCCGTGATGAATCTCACGGCCTCCGCTGCCTCGCGGTCGGTGAGGTACTCGCCGGCCGGGCCGTCGGCGAGCGTCGCGATCCGGTAGGGGGCGAAGTAGCTCGGGGGCTGGCCGCGATCGCAGCCCCCCACGTTGACGTCGAAGCCCTGCCGTTCGGGCTGGAAGCCGGCTCCACCGAGATGCCACTTGCCGATGCTGGCCGTGGCATAGCCGACGGCCCTGAGTCGTTCGGCGACGGTGAAGGCCTCAAGCGGCAGGTGTTTGGTCCACTCGGGCGGCAGGAGCATGGCACGGGGCCGGTCGTGGCCCGCGATCCAGTCGGTGAGGTGCAGGCGGGCCGGCGACTGTCCGGTCAGGAGGGCGGCCCGCGTCGGCGAGCAGACGGTGCAGGCCGAGTAGCCGCGGGTGAACCGCATGCCGGAGGCGGCCAGTCGGTCGACGTGGGGCGTCGCGTAGGCGTCGCCGCCCTGGCAGGAGAGATCCCGCCAGCCGAGGTCGTCGACCAGGATCACGATCACGTTGGGCCGCGTGGCGGCGTGGGCGACCTCAGCGTCGGCGGGGCCGCCAGCGACCGTCGTCCCGATGCCCCAGAGCAGGGAAAGCCCGATCACACAGGACGCTCTCACCGCACTCCCTTTTCGACTCGCCACCCCTGGGCCGCGGCCACCGCGTGCCCCATAATCATCGGGCTATGGCCGATCGACCGCAAGGTCCGCCGCACCCGGGAGGCCGTCATGTCCGCCAGCCCCGCCAGTCGCCTGCTCGCCGCCGTGCTGGTCGCGCTGCTCGTGGCCTCCACGCCCCTGGCGGCGGCCGCTCCCAACGTGATCCTGATCGTCTCCGACGACCAGCACTGGAGCGACTACGGCTTCATGGGCCACGCGTACCTCCGCACGCCCGCGCTCGACCGCCTGGCCGCGGAGAGTCTGGTGTTCCCCAACGGCTACGTTCCCTCGAGCCTCTGCTGCCCGAGCCTGGCCTCACTGATCACCGGCCGCGAGCCGCACGAGCACAAGATCGTCGGCAACGACCCGCCGGCTCCGCGCGGCCGGGCCGACGTCGAGGCCGGTCGGGAGCGGATGAACCGCCATCTCGAGGCCTGGCCCACGCTGCCGCGGCTACTCGGCGCCCACGGCTTCCGCAGCCTGCAGACGGGGAAGTGGTGGCAGGGCGATTTTCGGCGGGGCGGGTTCGACGAGGGCATGACCAAGGGGCAGCGGCATGGTGACGAGGGACTCGCCATCGGCCGCCGCACGATGGAGCCGATCCGGGACTTCGTCCGCCGCAGCCGCGACGGGGGGCGGCCGTTCTTCGTCTGGTATGCGCCCATGCTTCCCCACGAACCCCACGACCCGCCCCCCGAACTCGTCGAGCACTACGCCACCAAGACGCCGAGCCTCCACGTGGCCCGCTACTGGGGCAACGTCGAACGCTTCGACCGTACGGTGGGCGACCTGCTCGCCATGCTCGACGACGAGCGGCTCTCGGCGGACACGCTCGTCGTGTTCGTCGCCGACAACGGCTGGCTGCAGCGGCCCGACAAGCCGGGCTTTGCGGCCCGCTCGAAGCTCTCGCCCTCCGAGGGCGGCCTGCGGACGCCGATCATGCTGCGGCGACCCGGCACGATCCAGCTGGGCCGGTCGGAGTCGCTGGCCAGCTCGCTCGACATCCTGCCGACGGTGCTCGCCGCCTGCGGGATTCCTGCGCCGGCGGGACTTCCCGGCGTGAACCTGCTCGACGCGGCGGCGGTCGCGGCCCGGCGGCAGGTGTTCGGCGAATGCTACACCCACACGATCATCAACCTCGACGAGCCCGCCAAGAGCCTGCTCTGGCGGTGGACCGTCGCGGTCGAGGGCGACCATCGCTGGAAGCTCGTGGAGCCGGCCACGGCCCGTGGCGGTCCGGCAATGCCGCAGGGCGAGGCCGCGCGGATCATGCCGGCCGACCAGGCCGGCCACCAGCGGGGCGAGGTCGAGCTCTACGACCTCGCCGCCGACCCCGCGGAGACGACAAACCTGGCGGGCCGTGAGCTGGATGTCGTGCGACGGCTACAGGCGAGCCTCGACCAACGATGGAGTCCGTTCGCGGCACCGCGACCCCCGGCGTCGTCCGCGGGCTCCGCGCCTTCGGCCGCGGCCCCGCGTGTCCGGCCCAACCTGCTCGTCTTCCTGGCCGACGACTTGGGCTGGCGGGATCTCTCCTGCACCGGCAGCGACTTCCACCGCACGCCGGCGATCGACACGCTGGCCGCCGCCGGCGTCACCTTCACGCGTGGCTACGCGGCCTGCCCGGTCTGCTCGCCCACCCGGGCGGCGCTCGTCACCGGACGCCATCCGGCGCGGGTCCGGATCACGAACTTCATCGGTGGCAATCGCCGTGGCGCCGTCCTAGGGGCCGACTTTCTCACCGCCCTGCCGGAGCGGGAAGTCACGGTGCCCGAGCTGCTCGTCGCTGCCGGCTACCGCACCGGCGTGTTCGGCAAATGGCATCTCGGTCCGCCCAAGGACGTGACCAGCCACGGCTTCGACGTGGCCGCGTCGACGGCGGTCACCCCGGGCAGCGGCCCGCTCGACGACCCGATGCACGCCCGCTCGATCGCGGGGCAGGCAGCGGCCTTCGTCACGGACTCAGCGGCCGCGGGACGGCTCTGGTTCTGCTACGTGCCGATGCACTCGGTGCACGTGCCCCTGATCACACGGCCCAAACTGGCCGCGGAGGAGGGGCGTCGCGCGGTCCGCCCGGGACCCCGGTTCGACCTGCCGGCCCCGCTGCCGGGCGATCCGTTCACCAAGGGCGTACAGGATCACCCGGTCTATGCAGGCATGATCCGGGAGATGGACGAGACGGTGGCGACGGTGCTCGCCGCCGTGGCACGGGCCGGGCAGGCCGACGACACGCTGGTGGTCTTCACGAGCGACAACGGCGGCCTGGCCACGTCGGAGGGCGCGCCGACGTCGAACCTGCCGCTCCGCGCCGGCAAGGGCTGCGTCTACGAGGGGGGCATCCGCGTGCCGCTGTGCGTCCGCTGGCCCGGTGTCGCGCAGGCGGGCGGCACCTCGGCGGTGCCGGTGACGACCCTCGACATCGCGGCCACGCTGCTGGATGCCGCAGGCTGCGACCTGCCGGCGGGGAACGTGCTCGACGGCACCAGTCTCAGGACCTGTTGCGACGGCTCCGGCCCGCCGCCCGGCCGCGACCTGGCGGCCGCCCGGCCCGACCGCGTCAAGGAACTGCATGGCCGGCTCGTGGCCTGGCGGGCGAGCGTCGATGCCGCCATGCCCAGACCCAACGCCGAGCCCGTCGAGCCGTATGGACCGGCTGGCGTCCCACAACGCTGACCGCCCGCGGGCCGTGTGTCGCCGGGTGATGGATGCGGGGGGCCGCGGAAAGTTAGACTGCTTGCTGCGGGATTCGACGGTCAGGCTCCTGCAGGTGCGCGGAGCGGAGGGAACGGGATGCGAACGTGGCGAGCGGCCCTGGTGCTGACGATGGCCTGCGGCGGGGCGGCACGGGCCGACAACTGGCCCAACTGGCGGGGTCCCGGTTTCGACGGCGTGGCCGCCGGCAAGGGTTACGTGACGGGCTGGCAAAGGGGCGAGCCCGGGGAAAACATCCGCTGGCGCCTGAAGCTCCCCGGCCTGGGCGCCAGCACGCCGGCGGTCTGGGGCGAGTCGCTTGTGCTTACCTGCGGCGTCGACGGCCGCGACACGGTGATCTGTGTCGACCGCACCGGTCGCGAGCGGTGGCGGCGGAAACTCGGTGCCGAGCGGCCCGGCAAGCATAAGAAGGCGACCGGCTGCAACCCCTCGCCCGTCACCGATGGCGAACACGTCTGGGTCTATTTCAAGAGCGGCGAACTCGCCTGCCTGAAGCTTGCCGACGGGACGGTCTTGTGGAAGACGAACCTCCAGGAGCGGTTCGGCGAGGACACGCTGTGGTGGGATCTCGCCACGTCCCCGGTGCTCACGTCCAAGGCCGTGCTGGTGACCGTCATGCAGTCGGGCCCCAGCTACATCGCCGCCTTCGACCGCGAGCGCGGCGAACTGCTCTGGAAGCACGACCGCATGCTCGCGGCCCCGGAGGAGGCGGCCCAGAGCTACTCGACGCCGCTCGTGCTGCCGGGCGATCCGCGGAAGGGCGAGCCGGCCGAGTTACTCGTCGTGCTCGGTGCCGACTACGTCACCGCGCACGACGCGGCCGACGGCCGTGAGCTCTGGCGGGTGGGAGGGCTCAATCCGACCCAAGACCGGTTCTACCGCTCGATCGCTTCGCCGGTGGCCGTCGGCGACCTGATCGTCGCCCCGTATGCGCGGGGCGGCACCGTGACCGCCATCCGCCGCGGTGGTAGCGGTGACGTGACCGGTAGCCACCTGGCCTGGGTGCGGAAGGATCTCGGGACCGACGTGCCGACGCCGGCGGCGGCGGAGGGCCGGGTGTTCGTGTGCACCGACAAGGGCGTGGTCGCCTGCCTCGACGCCGCATCGGGGCGGACGCTCTGGGAGCAGGAGCTGCCCAAGAACCGCAACGCCTTCAGTGCCTCGCCGGTGCTCGTCGACGGCCGCGTGCTCGTGACCCGCGAGGATGGCGCGAGCTGGCTGGTCGCACCGCCGGCCGGTGCGGACGCCGCGGCAATCGTCGGGCAGGGTGTCGTCGACGAGATGACGGTGGCCACACCGGTCTGCCTCGACGGCCTCATTTTTCTGCGGACGCACGATTCGCTCTGGTGCATCGGCAGCCGCTAGCCCGGCGGGCGGTCGATCGGGCGGGCTCCGCGAGTTTCCGGCCATGTCAACAACCGGTTCGCGAACAGACCGTGCCCCGCCGGTGCGCCGTGGGCCGCTCGTGTTGCTGGCGCTGGCCATGGCGGTCGTGATCGCCGAACGATCGCCGGCCACCCCGCCGCCGCGGCGGCCCAACGTACTCGTGATCCTGGCCGACGACCTCGGCTTCTCCGATCTTGGCCGCTATGGCGGCGAGATCGACACCCCCGCGCTTGATCGGCTCGCCGCCGACGGCTTGCGATTCACGCAGGGATACAACACCGCGCGGTGCTGGCCGACGCGGGCCGCCTTGCTGACCGGCTACTATCCGCAGGCGATCCGCCGCGACGCGCTGCCCGGCGGGCGGGGCGGCACGGGAGGCAGGCGTCCCGAATGGGCGGTGCTCCTGCCGCGGCGGCTGGCGGCCGCCGGCTACCGCTCGTACCACTCCGGCAAATGGCACATCGACGGCGACCCGCGGCAGGCCGGCTTCGCCCGTTCGCTCGACGTCAACGAGACCGGTCAGAACAACTTCTTCGACGTCCGCGGCGTCATGGTCGACGGCGGTGCCGTCCGGGCCGGCGCCGACTTCTACACGACCACGGCGATCGGTGACCACGCGGTCGAGTGCCTCGCGACGCACGCCCGCGAGCATCCTGACCGGCCGTTCTTCCACTACGTCGCCTTCACGGCGCCGCACTTCCCGCTCCAGGCGCCGGCCGAGCTGGTCGCCAAGTATCGTGACCGCTACCGCGCCGGCTGGGACGTGGTCCGCGCCGCGCGGGTCGCGCGGGTGGCGGCCCAGGGGATCGTCACCAGTCCCGCTGCCGCGATCGAGCGGGCCGTCGGGCCGCCCTATCCGTTTCCCAAGGCCCTCGCCGCCTTGGGGCCGGGCGAAGTGGACCGGCCGCGGGAATGGGAAGCCCTCACGCCACGGCAGCGCGAGTTCCAGGCCGACAAGATGGCGATCTATGCCGCGATGGTCGAGGCGCTCGACCGCCAGGTGGGCCGGATCGTCGCGCAGCTCGACGCCATGGCCGCCCGCGACGACACGCTGCTGCTCTTCCTCAGCGACAACGGCGCCTCGGCGGAAATCATGGTCCGCGGCGAGGGTCACGATCAGGCCGCGCCGGCCGGATCGCGGAAGACCTTCCTCTGCCTCGGTCCCGGCTGGTCGAGCTGCGCCAACACGCCCTTCCGACGGCACAAGACCTGGGTGCACGAGGGAGGCATCGCCACGCCCTGGATCGTGCAGTGGCCGGCAGGCATCGCCGCCAAGGGAGAACTCCGCCGCCAGCCGGTGCACGTGGTCGACGTTGTGCCGACGGTGCTTGGCCTGGCCGGGCTCGAGCCCGCGGCCGACGATCCGCCGCTGCAGGGCCACAGTTTCGCCGCCGCCTTCGCCGACGCGGCCGCGCCGGTACTGGACCGGTCGCTGTGGTGGTGCCACGACGGTCACCGTGCGGTGCGGGTCGGCGACTGGAAGCTCGTGGCCACGAAGGGCCGGCCCTGGGAGCTCTACGACCTGGCCGACGATCGCTGCGAGACGGTCGATCTGGCGGCCCGCGAGCCGGGCCGCGTGGCGGCGCTGGACGCGGAGTGGACCCGGATCGCCGACGAGTGCCACGCCCTCGCCGCCGCGCCGGGCCGGCTCCCCGCGGCGGCCCGGCCGGCCGCCCCGCCCCCGTCCGCGGCCCGCGGACTCGCCGGCCGGCGGCCCAACGTCGTCCTCGTGATCACCGACGACCAGGGCTATGGCGACCTCGCGGCCCACGGCAACCGTGTGATCCAGACACCGCACCTCAACCGTCTGCATGCGGAGAGCGTGCGGCTGACGGAGTTTCACGTCAGTCCGACCTGTGCGCCCACCCGGGCGGCGCTGCTCACGGGCCGACATGAGTTCCGTTCCGGAGTCACGCACACGATCCTCGAGCGGGAGCGGCTGGCGCCGGCGGCCGTGACGCTGCCGCACCTGTTGTCGACCGCCGGCTACACCTGCGGCATCTTCGGCAAGTGGCACCTGGGGGACGAGGATGCCTACCAGCCTGGCCGCCGCGGCTTCGACCGCGTCTTCATTCACGGGGCCGGCGGCATCGGCCAGACGTATCCGGGCAGTTGCGGGGACGTCCCCGGCAACACCTATTTCGATCCCGTGATCCGCAGCGACGGCACGTTCGTGCGGACGAAGGGCTACTGCACCGACGTGTTCTTCGCGGCGGCCCTCGACTGGATCGACCGGTGTCGGCGGGAAGGCCAGCCGTTCTTCTGCCAACTCGCCACCAATGCGCCGCACGGTCCGCTCGTCTGTCCGCCGGGGAGCGACACGAAATACCTCGGGCCGCTGGCGGCGGCCGGCGTCACCGATCCCCGCCGGCGGTCCGAGATCGCGTCGTTCTACGGCATGATCGAGAACGTCGACACCAACGTTGGTCGGCTGCTGGACAGGCTCGACGGCTGGGGGATCGCCGACGACACGCTCGTGATCTTCATGACCGACAACGGGACGGCGACGGGGGCGGCAGTGGCCAACGCCGGCATGCGTGGCCAGAAGGGGTCGCCCTACCGCGGTGGCACTCGGGTGCCCTCGCTGTGGCGCTGGCGGGCCGCGCTGCCGGCGGGCATCGACGTGCCGGCGGTGACGGCCCACATCGACGTATTGCCCACCCTCTGTGAGCTGGCCGCGGTGACCCTTCCGGCCGCGGTGTCCGGCAGGATCGAGGGCCGGAGCCTGCTGCCGCTGCTGGAGGACACAGCCGCGCCGTGGCCCGATCGGCCGCTGATCACGCACGTCGGCCGGTGGGACCGGGGGCAGGCGGCGGAGTCGGCCCACCGCGACTGCCGCGTCCGCGAGGGCCGGTGGCAGCTGGTCAACACCAGGAACCGTCCCGATGCCTGGGAACTCTACGACGTCGTCGCCGATCCCGGTGAGCGGCACGACGTGGCGGCCGACCATGCCGACGTGGTCGCGCGACTCGCCGCCGGCTACGACGCTTGGTGGGCGGACGTGCAGCCGGCACTCGTCAACGAAAGGTGCGCGGGTCCCGCGGAGAATCCCTTCAAGGTCGCCTTCCGGCGGCAGTTCGGCCGGCAGGCCAGTGCGGCCCCACAGGCGGTGCTAGTGTCGGCCGCGACGGAGCGGCCGGCCGCGGCCGCTCCCGCCGCCGGCCGCAAGCCGAACATCGTCTTTTTCCTGTGCGACGATCTCGGCAGCGGTGACCTGGGGGTGACGGGCTCGCGGCACATCCAGACGCCCACGATCGACGCCCTCTTCGCCCGCGGCACGCGGCTGACTCGCCACTGGTCGGGCAGTGCGGTCTGTGCGCCGAGCCGCTGTGTGCTGCTGACCGGAAAGCACCCGGGGCATGCCGCGATCCGCAGCAACCGGGAGGTGCAGCCCGAGGGGCAGTTCCCGATGCCGGCCGGCACGGTGACGCTCGCGGGCATTTTACGGGAGGCCGGCTATGCCACAGGGGCCTTCGGCAAATGGGGCTTGGGGCCGCCGGGAAGCATGTCCGACCCGCTCGCCTGCGGCTTCGAGCGATTCTTCGGCTACAACTGCCAGCGGGAGGCCCACGGGTTCTATCCCGGCCATCTCTGGCGGGATCGTCAGCGGGTAACGATCGAGAATCCGTCGCTGGCGGGCGACGCCGCCGTGGCCCGTGGTGGCCAGGTGCCCGCCGGACAGGGGGCCGATGCCGCGGCGTTCGCGAGATTCGTCGGCCGGAACTACTCGGCCGATCTGATCGCGGTCGAATACCTGGCCTTCATCCGCGAGCACGCCGAGCATCCTTTCTTCCTCTACGTGCCCACCACGGTTCCCCATCTGGCCTTGCAGGTGCCCGCCGACGAGCCGTCGCTCGGCCAGTACGAGGCGCGATTCGGCGCCGAGAAGCCCTACCTGGGAGGAGCGGGCTACGTGCCCTGTCGCCGGCCGCTGGCGACCTACGCCGCGATGGTCACGCGGCTCGATCGCGAGGTGAGCCGGATCGTCTCCACGCTCGACGAACTCGGGCTCACCGAAGACACGATCTTCGTGTTCTCGAGCGACAACGGGGCGACCCGTCCCGGCACCGGTGGCATCGACACGCGGCGGCTGGAGAGCAACGGCCCGCTGCGGGATTGGAAGGGTTCACCCTACGAGGGCGGGCTGCGGGTGCCGACGGCGATCGCGTGGCCCGGGCGGATTCAGCCGGGCCGCGCGATTACGACAGCCACGGGGTTCGAGGACTGGCTGCCGACGCTGCTCGATCTGGCGGGCCTGCACGAGCGGATTCCGGCGGGCGGGGACGGGCTCAGCCTGGCGGCCGCCGTCGAGGGTCGGGCCGAGCCGCCTGCCGAGCGGCTGCTGTATCGCGAGCTGACCGCGGGCAACTGGCAGGCGGTGACCGACGGCCGCTGGAAGGCAATCGGCCGGGCGGCGGCCGCCGCCCGGGGTGGCCGGCCCCGGACCATCGAACTGTTCGATCTCGAAGCCGATCCGGCCGAGGCGACCGACCTGGCCGCCGCGCATCCGAAGGTGGTCGCACGGCTGGAGGCCACCATGAACCGCGAGCACGTGCCCCATCCCGACTGGCCGCTGCCGTTCGCCGACGAGGCGTCGCACCGGGCGGGACGGGCCGCCGATGCCGCCCCGACGGCGGCCGACGCATCGGTCGTGGGCCGGCCGGCGAGGCGGCCCAACATCCTGTTCGTCATCGCCGACGACCAATCCCCCTTGGACCTGCGCGTCTACGATCCGGGCTCCCGGCTGGAGACGCCGGTGATCGACTCCCTGGCGGCCAGGGGCATGGTGCTCGACGCCGCCTGTCACATGGGGTCGTTCTCGGGCGCCGTCTGCACGCCCTCGCGGCACATGATCATGACCGGCCGGTCCCTCTGGCATCTGCCGATCGGGCCCGACGAGAAGACCGGCCTCGGCCCGCTCGGCTTCCAGCGGCGCTGTCCCGCCAACATCGAGGAGCACGTGCTGGCGGCGGTCTTCAACCGGGCCGGGTACGACACGATGCGGACCTGCAAGCGTGGCAACAGCTACGAGGCCGCCGACCGGCGGTTCACCGTCCGCCACGATGCCGTCAAGCGGGCCGGCACGGCCGAGGGGGGCAGCGGCTGGCACGCCGACCGCGTGCTCGATTTCCTGGCCGCTCGCGCGGTGACCGGGGACACCGATCCGTTCTTCATTCATCTCGGCTTCTCCCATCCGCATGACACGCGGGACGGCACGCCGGAACTGCTGGCCAAGTACGGCGCGACGAACCACGACGATCCGAGCCAGCCGCCGTCGATGCACGAGCGGCAGCCGCCGCTTCCGGCCAACTGGCTGCCCCGGCATCCCTTCGGCGACGGCCACGCGGACGTCCGCGACGAAGTCGCCGTCAGCGGTGTCTGGCGGCGGCGGGACGAGGCCACGATCAGGAACGAGGTCGGCCGCGAGTTCGCCTGCAGCGAGAACATCGACATCCAGATCGGCCGCGTGCTCGAGCAGTTGCGTCGTACCGGCGACCTCGACCACACCTGGATCTTCTACACGTCCGACCACGGCGTGGCGATCGGCCGCCACGGGCTGATGGGCAAGCAGAACCTCTACGAGCATACCTGGCGGGTGCCGATGATCGTGGCCGGGCCGGGTGTGACGCGGGGCAGCCGGGCCGCCGGCAATGTCTACCTCGCGGATCTGCTCGCCACTTGCTGCGAGGTCGCCGGCGTCGAGCGGCCCGCGAGTGACGAGGGCACGAGTTTTCTGCCGGTGCTCACCGGCGCTACGCCGCAGGTCCGCGAGGTGCTCTACGGTGCCTACTGTGGTGGCGCGAAGCCGGGTATCCGTTGCGTCCGCCGCGGCGACTGGAAACTGCTCAAGTACGAGTCGTCGCGGGGCGGCCTGGTGACGCAGCTGTTCGATCTGCGTGAGAATCCGCAGGAGTTCCTGGTGGAGCACCATGACCCCGCGGTGACTGCGGTGAGCGGGGCAGGACCGACCGCAGCCCAGCGAAACCTGGCCGCCGAGCCCGCCCAGGCAGCGCGGCGGGCCGAACTCGAGGCGCTGCTCGTCGCGGAGATGCGCCGCCGCCACGACCCGTACCGCTTCTCCGATCAGCCCCCCGAGGAACCGTCCCGATGAAACCCGTCTGGCTCGTGTCCGCGGTCTGGTGGCTCGCCGGACTGGCCTGTCCCGGCCTGGTCGCGGCGGCCGACCGCCCCAACGTGGTCGTGATCTTCATCGACGACCTCGGCTATGGCGACATCGGTCCGTTCGGCGCCACCGGCCAGAAGACGCCCCGGCTCGACCGGATGGCGGCCGAGGGGATGCGGCTGACGAGTTTTTACGCCGCGCCGGCCTGTTCGATCTCGCGGGCCCAGCTGCTTACCGGCTGCTACGGCCCGCGGGTCGGCCGGCCCTATGTCTTCGGCCCGGCGTCCGCCGAGGGCCTGAACCCTGCGGAGGTGACGATCGCCGAACGACTGCGACCGCTCGGCTATGCCACGGCCTGCATCGGCAAGTGGCACCTTGGGGACCAGCCGGAGTTCCTGCCCACGCGGCAGGGCTTCGACCGCTACTTCGGCATCCCCTACTCCAACGACATGCAGCGGGTGGCGGCGGCGAGCGGCGAGCGGGTGGTGCCGCTGCTGCGGGACGAGGCGATCGCCGAACTCCTGACCGACGAGCGGCAGCGGACGATCGTGGCGCGGTACACCGACGAGGCAGTGCGGTTCATCCAGGAATCGAAGGACCGGCCCTTCTTCCTCTACCTCCCGCACAACGCGGTCCACATCCCGCTGTTGCCGGGCGAGGCCTTCCGGGGCACGAGCGACAATGGTGCCTTCGGCGACTGGGTGGCCGAGGTCGACTGCAGCGTCGGCCGCGTGCTCGACACGCTACGCGACAACGGACTCGACGAGCGGACGCTCGTGATCTTCACCAGCGACAACGGCCCCTGGATCGGCTGGGTCAAGGACGTCACCTCGGCGGGTCCGCTGCGGGGCAGCAAGGGCAGCACCTGGGAGGGAGGGATGCGGGTGCCCACGATCGCCCGCTGGCCCGGTAGGATCGCGGCCGGCAGCCGCTGCGACGCCGTCTGCGGCACGATCGATCTGTTGCCCACGTTCGTCGCGCTGGCCGGTGTCACACTGCCGGCCGAGCCGGCAATCGACGGTCGCGACATCTCGGGGCTGCTGCTGGGCACCGCGACGCAGTCGCCCCGCGAGGCCCACTACTACTTCATGCAGGACCGTCTCGACGCCGTCCGCCAAGGACGCTGGAAGCTCGCGATCGCGAACCAGCCCGAGCGACCGGGCCGCAAGGCGGCTCCCCTGCCGGCGTCGCTGGAACAGCCGCGACTCTACGACCTGGAGGCCGACATCGCCGAGCAGGCCGACGTGGCGGCCGAGCAGCCGGAGGTGGTCGCGAAGCTCCGTGGGCTCGCGGTGCGCATGGCCGCGGACCTGATCGATCCGGCGTCGCCGGCCCGCCGACCGCCGGGCTGGGTCGAGAAGCCGGTGCCGCTCTACGAGTTCGCCTCCCAGCGCAAGGCCGATGACCCGGCCGGCAAGGCGGCCCGCGTCACCGATCGGTCGCCGCCACGGACGGAAGGTGACCGGCTGGCCGGGATGATGCAGCGGCTGCGGGCCTACACCGCCGAGGTCGAGGCCGAGGGCGCGACGTGGCCGGGGATCAAGGAGTGATGCCCCCGGGCTGGCCGATCGCCTGCGGCGGCCCGAGGCGGTGTATCCTCAGACGATTCTGGGCCGGAGGACGGCCGACAGGAGGAGACTCGGATGGCCGACGGCGACCCGCGGCACGCCCGCACGAACACGGCCAGCCGGCCGGCCCTGGCGCTGTTCGCCGTCTACGTGCTCCTCTACGGCGGCTTCATGGCCCTGGTGCTGTTTCGGCCCGACCTGCTGTCGCTGCAGCCGTTCGGCGGCGTGAACCTCGCGATCCTCTACGGCATGGGGCTGATCGGCTCGGCGTTTGTGCTGGCCGCGGCCTCGATGTGGCTGCGGGTGGATGGCTAGTCAGAGCTTCGCCGGATGATCCACCAGACCTCGCCCATGGCCGTCGCGATCTTCGCCAGCTTCGTGCTCGGCGTGCTCGCACTCTCCTTCTGGCTCGGCCGGCGGGGCCAGTCGGCCAGCGGGTACTACGCGGCCCACGGGCAGATCCACTGGTTCGTCAACGGGATCGCCTTCGCCGGCGACTACCTCTCGGCCGCCTCGTTCCTGGGCATCTGCGGCATGATCGCGTTTTCGGGCTACGACGGCTTCCTGTACTCGATCGGCTTCCTGGCGGGTTGGATCGTGGCGTTGTTCGTGATCGCCGAGCCGATCAAGTCACTCGGGAAGTTCACGTTCGCCGACGCACTCGACAGCCGCTTCAACAGCCGCGGCATCAAGCTGGCGGCGGCGATCTCCACGCTGGTGGTGAGCGTCTTCTACCTGATCCCGCAGATGGTCGGGGCCGGCTCGCTCATCCAGCCGCTGCTCGGCCTGCCGCACGAGGCGGGCGTGATCCTCGTAGGCGTGACCGTGACGCTGATCGTGGTCACGGCCGGCATGGTCTCGACGACATGGGTGCAGTTCATCAAGGGATCGCTGCTGGTCCTATTCTGCGGCGTGCTCACGCTGCTGATCCTGGGCCGGGGACTGGCCGTCAACGCCGGCCGGGACGGCCTTGAAGACCTGGCGCCGCAGCTGCTCACGGTGCGGCCGGACGGCACGCGACTGGTGGATCGCCAGCCGCAGTCGCGGGATCACGACCTGCGGCCCGTGGGCACGATCGTCCGGCTGCCCGAGCGGTTCGGCGCCGCCCGCGAGACCGGGCCGCTCGGGCCCGTGGCCTATCTGGCCGCCCTCGAGGATTCGACGATCGTCACCTGGGAGGCCGCGAAGCGGACAGACGCCGAGGGCACGCACACGACCTACACGCCGACCGAACGTCGCGGCGCTGACCTGCTCAAGCCGGGGGTCTTCTTCAAGGGCCTCTCCACGAGCCGGCTCGGCGACCGGCTCGACTTCGCGAGCCTGATGCTGGCCCTGTTCTGCGGCACCGCCTCCCTCCCGCACATCCTGATCCGCTACTACACGGTGAAGGACGCCTATGCAGCCCGCAAGAGCACGGTCGTCGGCATCGCGGCGATCGGGGTGTTCTACATCCTCACGCTCTACCTTGGCCTGGGGGCAATGACGTCGGGCGCGCTCGACCCCACCGACACCAACATGGCGGCGCCCTTGCTGGCGAAGAGCTTCTCCAACACCCTGTTCGCCGTGATCTCGGCGATCGCCTTCACGACCGTGCTCGGCACCGTCAGCGGGTTGATCATGGCGGGCAGCGGCGCGGTGGCCCACGACTTGGTCGAGAACGTGTTCGGCATGCACATGACGGACCACGAGAAGATCCGCTGCGGCAAACTGGCGGCCGTGGGGCTCGGGATCGTGGCGATGGCGCTGGGGATCGTGTTTCGGCGTTTCAACGTCAGTTTCCTGGTCGGCTGGGCGTTCAACATCGCGGCCAGTGCCAACCTGCCAGCGCTGGTCATGCTGCTATTCTGGCCGCGGACGACAAGGCAGGGCATCATCGCCGCGGTGACCATCGGCATGGTGGCCTCGCTGGGTTGGATCCTGTTCTCGGCCGACACCTTCGAGAAGGTCTACGGCCTGGCGCGTGACCGCTCACCCATGCCCTTCAGCCAGCCGGGCCTCGTCACGATCCCGCTCGGCTTCCTGGTGCTCGTCGTGGTCTCACTGCTGACGCCTCCCTCCGCCCCCCCTCGCCGCTGAAGGCGGCCCAGAGCCGATGCCCCGCAAGAAACCCGCCCCGCCGCGCCGCACCGCGATCCGGTGCACGGCCGACCATCTGCCCGCGATCCGGGCGATCCTCAACGAGGCGATCCTCAACTCGACGGCGCTCTACGAATACGCGCCGCGGAGCGAGGAGACGATGCGGGAGTGGTTCGCCGTGCGGCAGCGGGATGGCGTGCCGGTGTTGGGCATCGAGTGGGAGCCGGGCGTGCTGGCGGGGTTCGCCACCTGGGGTCCGTTCCGGCCGCGCGCCGCCTACAAGTATTCGGCGGAACACTCGGTCTACGTCGAGGAGCGCTTTCGGGGCGAGGGGGTGGGCCGGCAGTTGATGCAGGCCGTGATCGTGGAGGCAAAGCGGGCCGGGCTCCACATGCTGATTGCGGGCATCGACGCCTCGAACGTGGCGAGCATCGCGTTGCACAGTTCGCTCGGCTTTCGCTGCTGCGGCACGGTCCGCGAGGCGGGCTTCAAGTTCGGCCACTGGCTGGATCTGGAATTCTGGCAGTTGTTGCTGCC
>VGYP01000006.1 GCA_016872955.1 Planctomycetota bacterium | reverse complement strand
CTCGTGAACGCCCCGGCGACGTAAGACTGGAAGCCAGGCTCCACCGCCGTCACGGCGGATCCGGGTCAGGCGGGCTGCGCGACGGTCCGCTGGGGGGCGACGGCACCGCCGAAGCGATGTTGAAGCCAGAGCACCAGTGGCGCGGCGATGAAGATCGTGCTGTAGGTGCCGCTGATCACGCCCACGAGCATGGTGAAGGCGAAGGCATGGATGCCAGGCCCGCCGACGGCATAGAGCAGCAGCACGGCCAGAAACGTCGTGCCGGAGGTCAGGATCGTCCGACTGAGCGTCTGATTGACCGCCCGATCGATCATTTCCGCCGAGACAAACTTCGCCTTGCCGCGAATCTCTCGCAACCGATCGAAGATCACGATCGTGTCGTTGATCGAAAAGCCGATGATCGTCAGCAGCGCTGCCACGACGTCGAGACTGACCCGGAACTCGTCCACCTGGGCCCAGCCCAGGAAGGGCACCAGGTAGCGACTGGCCGCCAGGCAGGCAAAGGCCACGAGCACGTCATGGGCCAGCGCGACGACCGCCGCGATGCCGAAGGCAACATTTTGGAATCGCACCCAGACGTAGAGCACGATCAGGGCCAGGCTGGCGAGCAACGCATAGACGGCCATCACGCGTGTGTTGCCGGCGACTCTGCTACCGATGGCATTGGCCGAGAGATAGACGGGTGTGCCGGTGATCGAGGCCTCCATCCGCTCGAGCACCGCGCCGGTCTTGTCGGCGTCGAGTGAGATCGACAAGGCCCAGTCGCGACAGGGCTTCGTGCCGCCGGTCGCGGCATCGCCGGGCTGCAGGTCGAACTCGGCCCCCGACTGCCCCTCGGCGGCCAATGCCTCCTCCACCTTGGCCGTCAGGGCGGGCCGGGCAATCTTCCCGGGAAACGTGAGCGTTACGGTGTTGATCAGGGCCGCCGGCTCCCCCTCGGCGGGCTTCTCCTCGGCCGATTGGCCGGGGATCAGCTCGACCTTCCCGACCCGCATGCTGTAGGTGGCCAGGCGGCCCGGAAAGGCCTCCTTCAGCAGCCGTTCCATCTCCTTCTCGTCCTGGTTGGACGTGTCGATCTTGAACCGTCGGTCGACCTCGCCGTCGGACATCATCACGCTGCTGACGGTCGCCGAGACGAGTTTCTCGGAGACCATTTTGCGGACTTCGGCGATCGGCAGCTGCTGCCCTTCCTTGAACTCCACCTGCGCGCTCGTCCCACCGGTGAAGTCGATGTCGAAGATCTCGCCGCCGCGACGGGCCGCCGCCACCGCCCCCGCGCCGATCACCAGCAGCGACAGGGCCGCCGCCGGGATCGCCCAGCGGATGTAGGCCAGGTTGGGCCGGCTGAGCAACTTCGCCATCGTCAGCTTCTTGAGCCATCGCGACCGCTCGGCGAGGTCGAACACCACGCGGGCACAGAAGACGGCCGTGAAGAGGTTGATCATCAGGCCCAGGATCAGCGTGATCGCGAAGCCCTTGAGCTGGTCGGTGCCGATCCTGAAGAGCACCACGCCAGTGATCAGCGTGGTCAGATTGGAGTCGATGATCGTCGAGAATGCCCGCTGGAAACCGTTGCGGATCACCATCCGCAACGTCGCCCCCCGCTCGCTCTCCTCCCGCATCCGCTCGTAGATCAGGACGTTGGCGTCGACCGCCATGCCCACCGATAGCACGAGCCCAGCGATGCCGGCCAGCGTGAAGGCAACTTTGAACGAGATCATCAAGGCGAGCACCAGCACGACGTTGAGAAGCACCGCCAGGTCGGCGACCAGCCCCGAGAACCGGTAGTAGGCCAGCATGAAGGTGAGCACGAAGATGGTGGCCAGGATCATCGCCCGGCGAGCCGACAGGATCGTGTCGTCGCCGAGCTGGGCGCTGATGCGCTGCTCGCTGATCGGCTCGCTCTCGAGCGCCGCTGGCAGGCTGCCGGCGTTGAGCACCTCCACCAGCACGTCCACGTCCCGCTGCTCGAAGTTGCCGGTGATCTGGCCGCTGGAGGTGATCGTGCTGCGGATCACCGGGGCCGACTGCAGCAGGTCGTCGAGCACGATGCCCAGCCGGCTGGTGAGCCCGTTGGCCGGATCGGGCAGGTTGCGGCTGGTCAGCACGCCGAACTTGGCGGCGCCCTTGGAGGTGAGCAGGAAGCTGACGCACGGGGCGAGGGAGGAGTCATCGATGTCCGGACTGACACGGCTCAGGTCGCCGCCGGTGACGTTGAAGCGGTCGAGCATCACCAGCACCTCGACGGCGCCGTCCGCGGCCGGCCGGGTCACCATCTGCTCGTCGACCGGCATCTTGGCCGGGTCGAACCGCACCCAGCGGGCCACGGGCTCACCCTGCAGCCGCACGGTCCTGCCCCGAAACTTCTGGGCCTGAGCGATCGCGGTGCGGTGGCGGGGATCCGCCCGGTTGGCCACGATCCGGAACTCGAGCACGCCGGCACTCGAGATCACCCGCTTCACCTGGTCGACTTCCTCCTGGGCCACCTCGGGGAGAATCACCTCGATCTGATCGAGACCGAACTGGCGGACGGTGACCTCCTTCTGGCCGCCGGGACTGACGCGGCGACTGACCGCGGCGACGAGCTTGTCCATCGGGATGGGCACCGACTCCGGCACGATCTCGTAGTCGATCACCACGCCGCCGCCATCGTCGCGCCGGCCTGTCTCCCGCAACTCCACGCGGTCGAAGTCGGCCTCCTTGACGGCGGCCAAGAAGGCCTCGCGGGCCGCCGCCTCGCCCCCCAGCCGGACCGTGGCACGCCGCGGCCCCGGCCGCTCCAGCTTGCCCTCGGCGCCGTCCTGGGCGGCCACGATCCGCTCGATGCCGGCGATGCAGTCCTCCACGCGGGACTCGGTCTGCCGTCCCGTCGCCACCTCGTAGACCAGGATCAGTCCGCCCTTGAGATCGATGCCCAGCCGCGGCGGCCAGCCCAGCCAGCAGATCGCACCGCCGGCAGCGAGCGGCACGAGTACCGTCGCGATCCGCCCCCACATCTCGGGCGCGCGGAAGGCCCGCGCCAGCAGTCGGGCCATCACGACGGCAGCCACCAGGATCACGATCACGATTAGCCAACCGGCGCCCGGGGCCTGCCACCAGGGAAGCGCTGCGGCCGCGGCCTCGCCGACGGCGAACAGAAGCGGAAACGGCGACGCGATGTTCATGACTGGTCTCGAAGGTCAGAGGACTGTGGCGGGAGGCTACGACTCCGACGGCGGGGCGGCCTCGTCGTCACGGAGCACGCGACCGATGCTGGCCAGCGTGACGGTGATCTTCACGTTGGCCGACTCGTCGACGCGGAGCGTGACGCGGTCATGGTCGCGATCGACGGCCGACACGGTGCCGTAGACGCCGGCCGCGGTCACCACGCGGTCGTTTTTCTTCAGTCCTCCAAGCATCGCCTGCTGCTTCCTGACTCGTTCCCGCTCGGGTCGAAACAGCAGCAGGTAGGCGGCCACGCCGATGGCCACCAGGGGCAGCATGCTGAGCAACTGTTGGAGCGGCTGCACGGGCCGCCCGTCGGCGGCCGCCTGCGCGAGGCACACCGCTACCCACGACGCGGAACCGGCGGGCGACGGGAGAGCGGGCGGCATGGCAGCGAAACGCGGACAAGGGTGGCGGCCGGGACCTCCCCGGACCACGCGGAAACCGGAGAATGTAGTGGCCTCGGCGGCGGCCGGACAAGTCGGCCGCGCCGCATGCGGCGGCGGCGCGCCGCAACGCGTCACGCCTCCCCGTCGCCGGGCCGCTGCCCCGCCCACGCCGCCAGCAACTCGCGAGCCACCACCGCGAAGCGGCCCGCCACGATTGCCTCCCGCAGACGCGTCACCAGCCGCTGATAGAAGGTGAGATTGTGGATCGAGGCCAGGACCGGGCCGAGCATCTCACCCGCCAGAAAAAGGTGGCGGATGTAGCTGCGGGTGTGCCGGCAGGCGAGGCAGGGACACCCCTCCTCGAGCGGGCCCTGCCCCCGGGCATGGCAGGCGTTCTTGAGTTTCAGCGGCCCCTGGAACGTGTAGACCAGCGCCGTTCGACCGCAGCGCGTGGGCAGCACGCAGTCGAACATGTCGATCCCCAGCCCGACCGCCATCACGATGTCCTGCGGCTGTCCCACGCCCATCAGGTAGCGGGGCCGATCGGACGGCAGCCAGGGGACCGTGGCGGCCAGCGCCTCCCGCATCGCCTCGGGGCCCTCGCCGACCGACAGCCCGCCCACGGCGTAGCCCGGAAAACCAAGCTTCACGAGCCCCTCGGCACTCTCGCGGCGGAGGTCAGGATCGAGGCCCCCCTGCACGATCCCGAACAGGGCCTGGTCGCCGCGCTGCTGGGCCGCACGACACCGCTCGGCCCAGCGGAGCGACCGCCGCATCGCATCTGCGACGGCCTCCGGTACGCCGGGCAGTGCCACGACGTGGTCGAGTTGCATCACGATGTCGGCCCCGAGCCGCTCCTGGATACCCACCGCTTTCTCCGGTGACAGTTCGACCGCCGCACCGTCGAGATGCGATCGAAAGCAGGCGGCTTCCTCCGTGACCTTCACCTGCTGGGCCAGGCTGAAGACCTGGAAGCCGCCGGAGTCGGTGAGCGTCGGCCCACGCCAGCCCATGAAGGCTGCCAGCCCGCCGGCTTCCGTGACGGCCTGCTCCCCCGGCCGGAGGTGCAGGTGGTAGGTGTTGGCAAGAATCATCTCCGCCCCGGTCTCGGCCACCCGGCCGATGTCCACGCCCTTCACGCTCGCCATCGTGGCCACCGGCATGAACAAGGGCGTCGGCACCGCGCCGTGCGGCGTCGTCAGCGTGCCCACCCGCGCCACCCCATCGGTCGCCTCAACCGTGAACGCGAAGCCTGGTTGCATCAGGGTTGGGATCCGGGGGCCGGGGGGCGAACGCCACGCGGACTCGGAGCCGGGGGTGATAGGCGGCCACTCACACGGACCTGCAGATCATCACCGGCGGATTTTGCGAGTCCTTCCTCGGGGCGATCGCCGGGCCCAAGTTTCACAGAATTCACCGGCTCTTGCTCGTGCCCCCGGCCAGCTCCGCCGAATGCATTGAGGACCTGCCGGTCGCCTGCCTGGACATGATGATCAGGAATGGCGAAGCGCAGCCAGCATGGAGAGCGCGGAGGCCAGGGGGCCGGTACGGACTTCCGGCGACGGGGCAAGGGCCGCCCCGGCCCACCACCGGGCGAAGCCCGCAGCCTCGAAATCAGAAGATTCCGAGCGCCTCAAGTGAGTACCGTACGACGAGGCCGGCCGCCACCACGCTCACCATGCTCATGAGTTTCACGAGGATGTTGAGGCTCGGGCCGCTCGTGTCCTTGAAGGGATCGCCCACGGTGTCGCCGACGACGGCAGCCTTGTGGGCATCGCTGCCCTTGCCGCTATGCACGCCGCTCTCGATGTGCTTCTTGGCATTGTCCCAGGCACCGCCCGAGTTGGCCATGAAGACCGCCACGCAGAAGCCGCAGGTCAGCCCGCCCACCAGTAGCCCGAGCACGCCGCCGACGCCCAGCAGGAGCCCCGTGACCACGGGCACCGCGAGTGCCAGCAACGACGGGAGCACCATCTCCCGCTGGGCGGCCTTGGTGCTGATCGCCACGGGCGCGGCGTAGTCGGGCAGGTCGGTGCCCGCCATGATGCCCGGCTTCTCGCGGAACTGCCGGCGGACCTCCTCCACCATCCCCTTCGCCGCCCGGCCCACGGCCTTCATCGTCAGAGCGCAGAACACGAACACGCTCATCGCCCCCACGAAGATGCCCATGAGCACCTTGGGGTTCATGAGCGTGACGTCGTAGAACCGCATGAAGTCCTGCATGGTGGCCTGCTTCACGTCGACGATGCGGTGCTCGTCGACAAGCGTCTCGACCGTCGCCGCGGGCGGAGCCTTGACCACGGTGTACGCCAGGGCGGCGGCCAGACCCTCGACGCTCGGCTGCTTGACCACCTTGCCATCGCGGCCCTTGCGGCCGTCGAGCACGGCCGGATCGAGCACCATGTAGGTGTGATTGGCCGTGGGCTTGTCACCGGCCACGATCACGAGGTTGTTGGTGAGCTTCATCCAGTCGCCCGCCTCGAGTTTCTTGCCGCCGGCCACCAGCTCCTGGCCGCCGTCGCGGGCGACCACCGCCGACCTGCCCCAGCGCTCGAAGCCGATCCGCACCTCCTCGACGTAGGCCGCCAGCAGCGCCATCGCGGTGAGGGCCGCCGATCCGATCGCGAAGCCCTTGCCGGTCGCGGCCGTCGTGTTGCCGAGGGCGTCGAGCGCGTCGGTCCGCTCGCGGACCACGTCCGGCAGGCCGGCCATCTGGGCGTTGCCGCCGGCGTTGTCGGCGATCGGCCCGTAGGCGTCGGTGGCCAGCGTGATGCCCAGCGTGGAGAGCATGCCCACGGCGGCAATGCCCACGCCGTACAGGCCCAGGGCGAAGGCGTTGGGATCACTGAAGTCGAACTGGTTGGAGAACCCGAAGGCCAACAGCGTGGCCACGCAGGTGATCAGTACCGGCGCCCAGGTGGAGAGCATGCCCTCGGCGACACCGCCGATAATGATCGTGGCCGGGCCGGTCAACGCCTGGTCGGCCAGCTCCTTGGTCGGGGCATACTCATTGCTGGTCGAGTATTCGGTCCACTTGCCGATCAGCCAGCCGGCCACCAGGCCCACGATCACCGAGATGGCGGTGCCCATGTGGCTCACGCCCATGATCATGAACGTGATCCCGAAGCTGGCGACCACGATGGCGATGGTAGACAAATTGATGCCCTTGGCGAGGGCGGCGAGCAGTGCCTTCTGCGACGACTCCTCCTGCGTGCGGACCTGATAGATGCCCCAGACGGAGAGCAGCGTGCCGATCGACGCGATCGCCATCGGCAGGAAGACCGCCGCCAGCTGCATGCTCACGTCACCCGGGAAGGCCGCCACGCCCAGGGCGGCGGTCGCCAGGATGCTGCCACAGTAGCTCTCGTAGAGGTCGGCCCCCATGCCCGCGACGTCGCCGACGTTGTCGCCGACGTTGTCGGCGATGGTGGCGGGATTCCGCGGGTCGTCCTCCGGGATCGAGTGCTCGACCTTGCCCACGAGGTCGGCGCCCACGTCGGCCGCCTTGGTGAAGATACCGCCGCCGACGCGGGCAAAGAGCGCCTGGGTGCTCGCCCCCATCCCGAAGCAGAGCATCGTGACGGTGATCTCCTCGAGCGACAGCGGATCGAAGCCGAGCATCGGCACCAGCCAGTACAGGATCAGGAACCAGAGCATGATGTCGAGCAGGCCCAGGCCCACGACCGTCAGGCCCATCACCGCCCCCGCGCGAAAGGCGATCTGCAGGCCCTCGTTGAGTGACCGCTCGGCGCCCGCGGCGGTGCGGTTGCTCGCCAGCGTGGCCGTCTTCATACCGAACCAGCCGGCTAGGCCGGAGAAGATGCCGCCGGAGAGGAACGCGAAGGGCACCCACAGGCTCTGCACGCCCAGCCCGAGCGCCATCCAGAACAGCAGAACGCAGATCGCCACGAAGGCCCCGCCCACGACCTTGTACTGCTGCTTGAGATAGGCGTCGGCACCCGTGCGGACGTAGCCGGCGATGTCGATCATCCTCTGATTGCCGGCGGGCTGCGCTACCATCCACTGGAAGAACTGCCGCGCCTGAAAGAGCGCCATCCCCGCGCCGACCACGCCGACGATCCACCAAATGACATAGAACATGGCGGAGAGCCCAGTCGGCGCCGACTCGGGATTGGCGGGCTGGCCGCTGCATCCGACGAGCGGCAGGAGCAGGCAGGCGACCAGCGGAGCGGAGAGGCGTGGCACGATCGGGGCACTCCGTTGAGAAGACGGGGACGGGGAGGACGACTCGACGAACTCGGACGAGGCTCGCGACCCGGCGGGTGGCTCACGAAGACCCACGGGGACAACGATTGAACCCTCTGCCTCTACCCCTGTCAAACAGCCCGGTATCAGACGGGGGCCTTGCCGATCGCGTGGTAGGCGAAGCCGCGGGCCCGCATCTCCTCCGGGGCATAGAGGTTCCGGCCGTCGAAGATGGTGCGGGCCTTCATGCGGCGGGCCATCTCCTCGAAGTCGGGCCGCCGGTAGTCGCCCCACTCGGTCACGATCGCCAGGCAGTCGGCGGCGTCGAGGGCCTCGAGCGGCGTCGCTGCGTACTCCAGCCGCGCGGCGTAGAGACGGCGGACGTTCTCCATCGCTGCCGGGTCGTGCACGCGGACGACCGCGCCCCCGGCGAGCAGCCGCTCGATCAGGTCGATCGCCGGGGCGTCGCGGATGTCGTCGGTGCGGGGCTTGAAAGCCAGCCCCCAGACGGCGATTCGGCGGCCAGTGAGATCCCCCCCGAACCAGGCCGTGATCTTCTCGCCGAGCACCTGCTTCTGCGCCAGGTTGGTCTCGTGCACGGCCGCGAGAATCCGTGGCACGACACCCTTGTCGCGGGCCATCGCAGCGAGGGCCTGCACGTCCTTGGGAAAGCAGCTGCCGCCGTAGCCCGCCCCCGGAAAGAGGAAGGCAAAGCCAATCCGGCTGTCATGCCCGATGCCGCGGCGGACGTCGTCGATGTCGGCTTCCATCCGCTCGCAGAGGTTGGCCACCTCGTTGATGAAGGAGATCTTCGTGGCCAGGACGGCGTTGGCGACGTATTTGGTCATCTCCGCGCTCTCGGGGCTCATCACCAGGAACGGATTCTCCGTCCGCAGAAATGGTCGGTACAGGCCGCGGAGAATCTCACCGACCGTCTCGCTCCGCACACCCACGACGACGCGGTCGGGCTTCTGGAAGTCGTCGATCGCAGCGCCTTCCTTGAGAAACTCCGGATTGCTTGCCACCCGGCATACCCGACCGGTCCGCTCCCGCAGCCGTCGCTCGATCCCCGCGCAGGTGCCGACAGGCACGGTGCTCTTGGTGACGACGACCGCCTCGGAACCGAGGTGCGGGGCGACCGCATCGACGACCTCCCAAAGGGCCTTTAGATCAGCCGACCCGTCGGCGCTCGGCGGCGTGCCGACGGCGAGAAAGACGATTTCGGTGCCGGCGATCGCCTCGGCGGTGTCAGTCGTGAACCGGAGGCGGCCCGCCCGCGCAGTCCGCTCCACGAGTTCCTCGAGCCCGGGCTCGTAGATCGGCACCTCGCCCGCCCGCAGTCGGGCGATTTTGGTGGCGTCGATGTCGAGGCACGCCACCGTGTTGCCACTGTCGGCGAGACAGGTGCCCGTCACGAGCCCCACGTAGCCGGTGCCGACGACGCCGATCCGCATGCTGCCCCCCTTACTCGGCGGCCGGGGTGGCGTCGGCCTCCTCCTGCTCGCCCGGCGGCACGGGCACGACCGCGGCCAGCGCGTCGTCGTCGTCGAGCCGCATGATCCGCACGCCCTGCGTGTTGCGGCCGATGGCGCTGATTTCGGCCACGTTGACCCGCTGGATCTTGCCGCAGGCCGTCATCATCAGGACCTGGTCCTGGTCGCGGACGGAAACGACCGCGACCACCTGTCCGTTGCGGGCCGTGGTCTTGATGTCGCGGATGCCCTTTCCGCCGCGGTGCTGGGTGCGATACCGCATGCCGCTGGAGCCCTCGTCTCCCTCGGCGTCCGCCGACTCGGCGGCCGGTTCGGCAGCCGGCTCCACGGCGGCCCCTTCGTCACCGGGCTCGGGCCCCGACAGCGGCGTGCCGACGCCGAAGGGCGTCCGCTTGCCGTAGCCCCGCTCGCAGACCGTCAGCAAGGTCGCGTCGGCATCGGCCACCACCATCCCCACCACCCGATCGCCCGACCCGAGCTTGATGCCACGCACGCCGCTGGTGTCGCGGCCCATCGGCCGGGCGTCGGACTCCGGGAAGCGGATCGCCATACCCTTGGCCGTGGCGAGCACGAGCTCGTCGCCCGGCTTGGTGATCGTGGCCCCGACGAGTTCGTCCCCCTCGCGGAGCTTGACAGCGATCAGTCCCTTGGTGCGGCGGCGGCGGTACTGCTCGAGCGCCGTCTTCTTCACCATTCCGCCGCGGGTCGCCAGTAGCAGGAACTGGTTGGGGTCCTCGAACCCGCCCACAGCGCGGCACTGGGCCACTTTCTCGCCCGGCTCAAACTCCAGCAGGTTCACCAACGCCCGCCCCTTGGCGTCGCGGGCCAGTTCCGGCAGCTCGAAGACCCGCATCGAGAACACCTTGCCGAGCGTGGTGAACACGAGCATCCAGTCGTGGGTGCTGGCCACGAACAGATGCTCGACCGGGTCTTCCTCGTCGGTGCGGGCACCGGTCAGCCCCTTGCCGCCGCGGCGCTGGGCCCGATACACGTCGGCGGGCGTGCGTTTGACGTAGCCGGCCCGGGTCATCGTGACCACCATCGTGGCCTCGGTGATCAAGTCGGCCATGTCGCGGATGTCCCCCGCCTCGCCGCTGATCTCGGTGCGGCGGACGTCGCCATGCTTGGACTCGAGGCCGACGAGCTCCTCCCGGATCAGCGCCTTGATGTTGGCGTCGCTCGCGAGGATGCGGCGGAACTCGCCGATCTTGTCGAGCAACTCGCGGTGCTCACCGCCGAGCTTCTCTTGCTCGAGATTCACCAACTGGCCGAGCGTCAGCCGCAGGATCGCGTCGGCCTGCACGGGCGTCAGACCGTAGGCCTCGGCGGCCCCCCGCTCCTCGCGGAGCACCGCGAAGCCGTCGGCGCCGAGCGCGCGCTCCAGCAGGGCCGCGGGCGTCTGCAGGTCACAGAGCCGCTGCTTCGCCTCGGCCTGCGACGTCGAAGACCGGATGATCCGGATCACCTCGTCGATGTTGGCCAGGGCTACGAGCAGCCCCTCGAGCGTGTGCTTGCGGGAACGGGCCTTGGCGAGCAGATGCTGCGTGCGGCGGCGGAGGACGGTGGTGCGGTGGCGGAGGAACTCCTGCAGCAGATCCTTGAGCGAAAGCATCCGCGGCTTGCCGTCGACCAGGGCCAGGAAGATCAGCGAGAACGACGTCTGCAGCGGCGAGAACTGGTAGAGCTGGTTGAGCACCACCTCCGGGTCGGCGTCCCGCTTCAGGTCGAGCACCAGCCGGACCGGGTCCTTCAGGTCGCTCTCATTACGGATGCCCGAGATGCCCTTGATGCGGTCCTCGTTGACGAGTTCGGCGATCTTCTCCTCGATCGCGTCGCGGGTCTGCTGGTAGGGAATCTCCGTGACGACGATCCGATGCCGGTTCTTGGCAGTCTCTTCGACGTGGGCCCGGGCCCGCAGCGTGATCGTGCTGCGGCCGGTGAGATAGCCCCGCGCCAGGGCCTCGCGGCCCATCACGATCCCGCCGGTCGGGAAGTCGGGACCGGGCACGATCTGGAGCAACTCGGCCATCGAGACGCCCGGGTCGTCGATCAACGCCACCAGCGCGTGACAGATCTCTCCGAGGTTGTGCGGTGGGATGCTGGTCGCCATGCCGACGGCGATGCCGCCGGCACCGTTGACGAGCAGGTTGGGAAACCGGCTCGGCAGCACCAGCGGCTCGCTGTTCCGCTCGTCGTAGGTGGGCACGAAGTCGACGGTGTCGAGCGACAGGTCGTCGAGCATCAGGGCCGCGATCGGCGAGAGGCGGGCCTCGGTGTACCGCATCGCGGCCGCGGGCAGGCCGGCGATCGAGCCGAAGTTGCCCTGCTTGTCGATCAGCACGTGCCGCATGTTCCATTCCTGGGCCATGCGGACGAGGGTGGGATAGATCACGCTCTCACCGTGCGGGTGATAGTTGCCGCTGGTGTCGCCGGAGATCTTCGCGCACTTCACCCGGGACGCGCCGGGGGAGAGACTCAGGTCGTTCATCGCGACCAGGATACGCCGCTGCGACGGCTTGAGCCCGTCACGGACGTCGGGCAGGGCCCGGCTGACGATCACGCTCATGGCGTACGTCAGATAGCTGCTCTTGAGCTCCTGCTCGATCGGCAGATCGACCACCCCGCTGCCGGCGAACGCCCCGTCGCCGCCCGCGGCCTCGCCCTGCGACGGGTTGTCTTCTTCTGCCAAAGGACAGCCTCCACGCCTTCCCGGGGACCTGGCCGGACCTCCCTGAAGGTCGTCCGCGATGTCCTGAACATACCCGTCAACCGGAGGCGGTCAACCGGCCAAACCACCGGCAAAAACATGGGTTTCCAAGGGGCCGCTCACGCCTTGACCCACGCCCGCGCCGAGCCCTACTCTCCCGACC
Source organism: Planctomycetota bacterium (assembly GCA_016872955.1). Classification (GTDB taxonomy): domain Bacteria; phylum Planctomycetota; class Planctomycetia; order Pirellulales; family UBA1268; genus QWPN01. The sequence continues at coordinate 18,162 of VGYP01000006.1, read as the reverse complement.
CGCTCGGGGCCGTCGGCCGGTGCCGTGCACCCCGAAGACGCCCCGCCATCGACGGATCAACGCGATGAAAATCCGCCCTGCCGACGGGCTGCTCGTGGCCGCGCTGGCCGCGGTCGTCCTGCTGCCGAACCTCGGCGGACCACCGCTGTTCGACGAGGATGAACCCCGTAACGCGGCCTGCTCGCTGGCGATGCGGGCCAGCGGCGACTGGGTGGTACCGACCCTCAACGGCAGGCTGCGGGTCGAGAAACCGGTGCTCGTGAACTGGCTGCATCTGGCCGGCTTCGCGACGGCCGGGGTCAACGAGACCGGCGCACGGATCGGCTCAGCGCTGCTCACGCTGGGCACAGCGCTGCTCACCTGGCGGATCGCGGCGACGATCTTCCGCCCCGACGTCGGCCTCTGGGCGGGGATCGTGATGGCCACCTGCCTGTGGACCGGGATCGCTGGACGGGCCGCCACGCCCGACGCGCCGCTGGCCTTCTTCACGACGCTGGCGGTCTGGCTGTTCGTGCGGGCGACTCGGTCGGCCGGGCCCGCCGGTCTGCGCTGGCGGGACGGCCCCGTGCGTCTCACCCCCGCCGCCGCCGCGTGGATCGGGGCCGCCTGTGGTCTGGCCATGCTGACCAAGGGGCCCGTGGGCCTGCTGCTGCCCTTGGCCGGCCTGGGGCTGTTCGCCTGGTGGCAGGCCGTCGTCGACCCGGGCCGCGATGGCCCTGCCCTAAGCCGCGCCGCCGACGCTGCCGTCGCCGCCTGGCAGGGCGTGCGACCGCTGATGATCGTGGCCGCGGCCGTCGCCGTTGCGGCCCCCTGGTACGCGGCGGTCACGCTCCGCACCGAGGGTGCCTGGCTGCGCGAGTTCCTGTTCGTGCACAACGCCGGCCGCTTCCTGTCGCCAATGGAAGGCCACTCCGGGTCGACCTTTCTCTACTATCCGGCCGTGATCCTGGTCGGGCTCTTTCCCTGGTCGATGGCCGCGGCGCTGATCGGCCGTCGGGCCTACACCGTGGTCCGTTCTTCCGCGGACTCCACACCCGGCATGCGGCTAACGCTGGCCTGGCTGGCGGCCTGGGTCGTTCCCCTGTCGCTTGCCGGCACCAAGCTGCCGGGCTACGTCTGGCCCGCCTATCCCGCCCTGGCCTGCGTGGCCGGCTTGTTCGTGGCCGATTGGATTCGCGCCGTCGACCGCGTCGCCGATGGCTGGATGCGGTGGGCCTGGGGATTACTGACTCTCACCGGTCTCGGGCTGGGGATCGGGCTTCCGCTGGCCATGCAGCAGTTCGCCCCGGGCGGTGAGTGGCTCGGGCTGGTGGGCCTGGTGCCGATCGCCGGCGGGATCGCCGCCTGGGCCGGGCAGTCGCTCCATTCGCGGCGGGCCGCGGCCATCTCCTGGGCGGCGACGGCTTGCGGCACCGTGGCAATCATCGTAGCCGCCGGTCCGGGTGCCTGCGGTCATGCCGGTGGCACCCGTCATCTCCTGCGTCGGCTGCCCGCCGACGGAATTGACCAACCGATCGTCACCTACCGGGCGCCGGCCAGCGCCACCTTCTACGCCGGCCTCGTGACACGGGATGCCACCGTGGTGGCGCTCGAGGATCCCGACGAGGTGGCCGCGTTCGTGCAGGACCATCCCGAGACGCCCGTGGTGATCGACTCCCGATGGGAAAAGCTCGTGACGGCCCGGTTGCCGGCCCACTACGCCTTGCTGCGGGCGGTCACCGTGCTGCCGGAGTCCCGCGGGCTCGTGCTCTGGGGACCGACCGAGCCGTCGCCCGGCCCGCGGCTCGCCGACACGCCCGAACCAAGCCCCCGCCGCTGACGGACCCTCTCTCCCAGGCAGACCACGCATGCCCACCCGCCCGCTCGCCATCGTTCTCGTCGCCGGCACGATCAGTCTGCTCGTGGGCACCGCCTGGTCGCCCCTCTGGGACGAGGACGAGCCCCGCTTTGCCGCCATCGCCCGCACCATGGTCGAGACCGGCGACTGGGTGGTGCCGGTCTTCAACGACACGCTCGCCGTCGACAAGCCCGTGCTCATGCACTGGGCGATGGCCGCCTGCATGAGCGTGTTCGGAATCAACGAGTTCGCCTGCCGGCTCCCCTCCATGATCGCCGCGCTAGTGACGGCGCTGGCCCTGCTCCGCGCGGGGACGCGGTTCTTCGACCCGCAAACCGGCACGATCGCCGCGCTGGCCTGGCTCGGCTGCCTGCTGGCGGGCGTCGAGGCCCACGCGGCCACGCCCGATGCCATCCTCACGGCCCTCTGCACCTGGGCGACCGTGCTGGCGGCGGAGACGCTCGCCCTCCCCGGCGGCGGCAGCGAGGTCCCGCGACTCAGTGTGACTCGGGCCGGCGGGGTCGGCATCCTACTGGGACTGGCCGTCGTCTGCAAAGGGCCAATCGGCGTCGTCGGCCCGCTGGCGGTGATCGTGCCCTGGGCCTGGTGGGTGGCGATCGATCGGCGGACGACCGCTATGACCGGCCCACCGATACGCCGCCAGCTGCATGCCTCGGTGCCGGCGGTCGGCGACACGATCCGCGGGCTGCGACCGCTGGCAATCCTGGCCGGCACGGTCATCGCAGCCGCCCCCTGGTACGTCGCGGTCTGGCTGCGGACCGACGGGGCATGGGTGGAGGGCTTCTTCTATGTGCACAACGTGGGCCGCTTTATGACGCCGATGGAAAAGCATTCCGGAGGCGTGTTCTTTCATCCGGTCACGATGCTCGTACTCTTCTATCCCTGGTCGTGCTTCCTCCCCCTGGCCGTGGTGCTCGCGGCCTGGCGGACCTGGAGACGATCCGTGCCCGCGGTTATGATCCACGGGCTGGGCCTGGGGCTCCTGTGGCTGGGCGTCTGGGTGGGAGGTTTCTCCGCCGCCGCCACGAAACTGCCCAACTACATCCTGCCGGCCTACCCCGCCGCCGCCCTGCTGGTGGCCGCGGTGGCGGTGGATGCCACCCGGCGTGCCGCCGCGGGTGGCTGGCCGCATCCCCGCTGGCTGGCCACCGGCACGCTCGCCCTGGCGTTCGGCGGGATCGCGACGGCCGCCACGATCGTCGTGGCGACCCGATTCGGCATGGCGGGCGCCGAGCCGGCGGCCCTCGTGGGACTCGTGCCCCTGGTCGCGGCGCTGGCCTGCTGGCGGCTGGCCGCAGCGCGGCCCGAGGCGGCCGTCGCCTGCTTCACGGCGGCGGCCCTCGTCTACACGTCCCTCGCCGTCGGGCCGGCGGCTGGCTGGCTGGCACGGGCCAACACGATCCCCGGCTTCGTCCGGGGACTGCAGATGAAGGACGGCGGCGCTGTTCGGCTGGGCACGTTCATGATGGCCAGCCCCAACGTGGTCTTCTACGCCCGCGGCCACGTCAACCAGATCACGCACGACGACGCGGAAGCCGCCCGCCGCTTCCTGGCCTCGGGCCCCGCGGCGGTGCTCCTCGTACCCGCCGACCGGCTGGCCGGCCTGGAGCGGGTGTTCCCTGCCGGCTACGGCGAACTGGGAAGAATCCGGCCGATGTTCCGGGAGCATGATCTCGTCGCCATCGGCCGCGTGGGCGACGGCGGTCGCACGGCCCGCGGCCCGGAGGTGACCCGATGACCCGCCCCGCCCCGGACTGCAGCCGCCCCGGCGGCCGTTCCCGCTCAGGTGGCGGCCTGCTCTCGGTGGTCATCCCCTGCCACAACGAACAGGACGTCATCGAGGCGACCCAGGCCCGGCTGGCGGCGGTGCTGCCGGGCACCGGCATGGAGTTCGAGGTGATCTATGTCGACGACGGCAGTCGCGACGCCACGCTCGCCCGGCTCGAGGCGATCGCGGCCCGCGACCCGCACGTGACGGTCATCGAGCTGTCGCGAAACTTCGGACAGCAGGCGGCCATGTCGGCCGGCCTGGCGGCCGCCCGTGGCGACGCGATCGTGATCACCGACGCCGACCTCCAGGACCCGCCCGAGGTGATCCCGGAGATGGTGGCAGCCTGGAGACGCGGTGTCGACGTGGCCTACGGGCGACGCCGGCGACGGGCGGGAGAGACGGCCTTCAAACTGGCGACGGCGAATCTTTACCACCGGCTCTTCGCGTGGCTGATCCCCTACCCCATGCCGGTCGACACGGGCGACTTCAAGCTCATGGACCGGGCGGTCGCCGACGCCGTGGTGGCCCTGCCGGAGAAACGCCGCTACCTGCGGAGCCTCGTGTCCTGGGCCGGCTTCCGCCACGAACCAGTCTGGTACGACCGCCATGCGCGGGCCGCCGGCGAGACCAAGTATTCGCCCTGGAATCTGCTCAAGCTCGCCGGCGACGCGGTGGTGCTCTCCTGCGACGCGCCGCTGCGGCTGACCTGGGTGGCGGCGGCGGCCCTGGCCCTCGTGGGCATCACGGCGGCCGGTTGGGCGACGCTGGCCGCCTGGCTCGGCCCGTCGCGTGAGGGCTTCACGCTGGCCGCGGTCGTCGCGGCCATCAGCCTGGCGGCCGCCGTGCAGACCGCCGCCGTCGCGATCGTGGGGGAATACGTCGCCCGCACCTTCCGCGAGGTGCAGGGACGCCCGCCCTGGGTCGTGAGGCAGACGATCGGGTCGGCGGAGTCGCGCGTCACCACGCGGGCCGCCTGATCGACCTCACTTCGCCAGCGCCGCTTCGACGGCGGTGACGAGCAACGGATCGTCAGGCGCGACACGGGTCTTGAATCGCCCCGCCACAGCGCCGTCCTTGCCGATCAGGAACTTCTCGAAGTTCCAGCCGATCTCACCGCTCGGGTCGGCCGACTCGGTGAGCACCCGGTAGAGCTTGGGCTTGTCCGCACCCTTGACCGTGATCTTCGCGAACATCGGGAAGGTGACCGAGTACTTGGAGCTACAGAACGCCTTGATCTGCTCGTCGCTGCCGGGTTCCTGGGCACCGAAATCGTTGGCCGGGAAGCCGAGCACCACGAAGCCCTGATCCTTGTATTTGTCGTAGAGAGCCTGCAGCCCGGCATACTGCGGGGTCGCGCCGCAGCGGCTGGCGACGTTGACCACGAGTACCACCTTGCCCCGATACGAGCCGAGGTCGACGTCCTTGCCGTCGATCGCCTTCATCGTGCCGGCCAGCGGCAGATCCGCACGGGCCGCGGCGGCGACGCCGAGCGAGCAGAGCAGGACGGACAGGGCAAGCAGTTTGACGAGTGACATGGGCGATGTCTCCTGGACGAACGGGGACGGGGCGAACGGGGCCTTGCCGAGCGGCAAACTGACCACGGCCGTGCGTCATTAGAGCCCGGCCCGCGGGAACGGCAACTCAGCCGCCTGCCCCGGGCTCCAGCGGCGTCCACCGATCGAACGTCGCCGCCTGCCCGCGATGAACTCCCCCGTCGTCGGCCAAGTTCCAGACGATCGCCTGCTCGATGCGGAACCGCCGGCCGGACGCCGACACACGGACCCCGGCATAGTCGTCGACGTAGCCGGCGGCGCGGGTGCGGGCCAGGAGCCGGGCCCGCTCGTCGCGATGCACGGGCTCCGCCGTGAGCCGCGAGGGGGTGCGGGTGAGCGTTTCCCAGTCCATCTCCCAGAGGGCAAGAGCCGCCGCGTTGCCGTAGTTGAGGATCGGGTCGGCCTCGGTGCCGTGCGACACCACCACGAATGGCGCCTGGAACAGCCGTTCGGCCTGCCAGGCCGCAGGGCCCGCGCGATCCACGAGTTCCCGCCCCAGCAGTCGGGCGAGCGAGTCGAGCAGCACCTGCACATGGGCGACCAGGGCGGGATCGGACGGCCCGCTCATGGCGCGTACGTGATTCCGGACGACGACGACAGGTCGACATCGCCGAGCGTGTTTCGAGCGATCCGGTTGCGGATCACACGCGTGCGGCTGCATCCGCCCACCGCCAGGAGCCCGTAGCCGGCGCTCGTCACGATCGCGTTGCCGGCACCGGCCGCGGTGCCGCCCACGAGCAGGTCGGTGGCCGCGTTCAGCACGATGCCGTTCCCCCCGCTGTCGACGATCGAGTTGGCCACGATCACGGTGCCGCGGGAGGCGCGCGCTACGGCGATGCCGTTGAGGCCGTTGGACACGATCACGTTCCCGACACCCACGGCGCCGACGGTGGTGGCCGACGCGTTCACCAGCGTGATGCCGTCGAGCAGGTTGCCACGAATCTCGTTGCCGAGCACGACATTGCCGCTCGAGCCGGAGATCGTGATCCCGGCGCCGCTGTTGGTCAGCACCCGGTTGGCCATGAACGGCTGCGTGCCGCCGATGATCGTGCCGGTGGTTCCCGGGCCGACGAGGATGCCGCCGAGGCCGTTGGGGATCGGGTTCGGGGCCTCGAAGGCGGCGCCGATCACGGAGTTGAAGATCCGGTTGTTGCGGGCCTTGCCCGTGATCTCGAGGCCGTAGCGGAGGTTGCCCGAGAGGTGCACCTTCGTCTGGATCGAAACCTGGAAGCCGCCGATCGCGTTGCCCTGGGCGTTGCCGGTGATCAGCACGCCGCTGCCGTAGTTGGGGATCGCCTCCGAGATCGCCGAATTGGTGCCGGCCGCGGTGTCCTCGACCGTCACGCCGGTGGCGTTGCCGGCGAGCACGATCCCGTTGCCGAAGTTGCCCGCCACCAGGCAGGTGCGGATGACATTGTTGCCACCGGTCGACGTGATGTGGATGCCGTCGAGGCGGTTCGGGGCCGCGTTGCCGAAGGCCACCAGGCCGACGAAGCTGTTGAAGGCGACGAAGCCGCTCGCCTTCCCGGCGACCTCGATGCCGTATCGGTTGTTGCCCGAGTTGACGTTGCCCAGCGGGATCGGGCCGCCCACGATCGTGCGGGCCGACGTGCCGTTGACGAGGATGCCACTGCCGCCGTTGGCGACGACCGTGGCGTTATCGGCGCCCACGCCCGTGAAGTTGGCCTGCACGGTGGTGTCATTGGAGTTCGTGATCCGTAGGCCGTTGCCGCCGTTGCCCGAGAGCACGTTGTAGAACACAAACGGATCCTGGCGGAACGTCGTGCCGAGGAGCGAGTTGCCGCTGGCGTTCACGATCGCCACGCCATCCGCCGCGTTGCCCAGGGCCGCGTTGCCCGAGCCCGTCGTGCCGACGAAGTTGCCCGAGAGCGTGTTGCCGGTCGCCCCGCCGGTGACGAGCATGCCGTTGGCTCGGTTGCCCGAGATCAGGTTGCCCTGCGGCGGCCGGACGAAGACGTCGCCGGTCGGATCGTTGCCGGCGGTGGCAAAGCCGCCGATCAGGTTGCCGGCGGCCCCGTTCGTAACGAGGATGCCGTTGGCCTGGTTGGGCACGGCCGCCTGCCCCGCGAAGTCGGTGCCGATCAGGTTCATGGCCACGACGTTGTCGGATCCGCCCGCGATCGCCACGCCCTGGCCGCGGTTGCCGGAGATCAGGTTCGACGGTTGGAAGCCGACGTTCACCTGGGCCTGGTAGCTGGCCGTGCCGCTCTCACCCAGCACGATCCCGACCACGGCGTTGCCATAGACCGAGTTCGCACTCGGCAGGCCGCTCACCCCCGTGACCGACTCCGGCGGGGCGAGATCGACCCAGGCCATGTCGCCAAACGAGCCGTCCGTCTGGCGGACCACCGTGGCCAGGCCGCTGGATTCGATCGTCCCCGACACGAAGCCGGTGCCCGAGAGCGTGTACACGCCCTTCTCGACGCTGCTGATGCCCATGAAGTGGGTGCCGACCGTGGCCTGGTCGGGGCTCTGATAGCTGTACGACCGCCAGTTCGAGAACGTGCCGGACGCGCGGTCGTAGTCGATCAGCGAGGCCAGGCCGATCGGCCGCAGGCGGTCGTCGGCGTTGTTGACCGGCACCTGCGAGAAGCCGCCGGCGATCGTGTAGCTGCCGTTGCCGTTGTCCCAGATGCCGTAGGCAGTGTTGGAGACCGAGCCGGGGAAGACGATGTCGGTGAACTCTTCCGACTCGAAGTCGTAGATGTAGGCCCGGCCCTGCTCGTTGGGCGTGTCGCTGGTGATGAAGTTGCCCACCGCCAGCCCGCCCATCGCGCTGTGGAGATAGTTGAAGGGCGAGCCGTTCCAGATCGTCTCGTAGTTGTTCGGATCGAGCACGTCGGTGGCCATCGTCGCGAGGTTGCCCCGGAAGGCGAAGCCGTAGCGAGTCGAGCCGGTGGGAAGCACGTAGGTGCCCACGAGCAGGACCTCGCCGCCGCCGAGATCGTCGGGGCCGTAGACGCTCGTGGTCGTGCCGCTGCCGCCTGGATAGTTGATCGCGTAGGCCTCGCCGTCGCCCCCGTCGAGCGAGCCGATGTAGAGCAGGCCGCTTGTCACGCTCCCCGACGCGGTCGAGCCCGTAATCAGATAGTCGCCGTTGTCGAGTCCACGGATGCCGGTCCACGTTTGAACCGGGAGGGTGACGTCGGCCGCACTGGCATAGGCGATCGTCGTCACCGGATCGACGTGGCCGACGCGGTTGCCCGTGGCCCCGGCCTCGAGCCGCACGCCGTCACCGCCGTTCGCGAGCGCCGCCGCGCCCGTGATCGTGGTGCCGATCAGGTTCGAGGCCACGACGTTGTCGTCGCCCTGAATCCGGACGCCCGCCCCGCCGTTGCCGCTGATCAGGTTGCCGCCCGGGGTGATCGTGGCCTGGTAGGTGTTCACGCCCGTGTTGCTCGGATCGATGCCCACCACCGCGTTGCCATAGACCGAGTCGGCGAAGGCCGAGCCTCCCACCACCGGCGGCTCGAGGTCAGTCCACTGCATCTCACCGAACGAGCCGTCGACGTTGCGCCGGACGTTGACGAACCCGGCGACCGTGCCGGCCTCGGTGGCGGCGACGGCCGCGAGCGTGTAGGTGCCCGGCTCGACGCCGCTGACGCCCTCGAAGTGGGTGATGCCCGACGCCCCGCTTGAGGGCGACGTGTAGGTGAACGACTTCCAGTTCGAGAACTGCTTCGAGGCCGAGTCGAAGTCGACGAGCAGCGCCTGCGAGAGCGGCTGCCGCGGATTGAGCAGGTTGTTGATCGGGCTGTTGGCGAAGCCGCCGCAGATCGTGTAGCTCGTGCCGCCGTTCCACCAGATGCCGTAGGCCGTGTTCGACGCAGAGCCGGGATAGACCATGCTCGGCACGAGATAGGTGCGATTCACGGCGTCGTAGACGTAGGCCAGCCCGCCGCCGGCCGGCACGCCCCCCGACGTCGAACTGTCGTAGTTGCCCACGACCAGCCCCCCCGACGTGCTATGGGGGATGTTCCAGGTGGCCGACGGGTGCGGCCGCAGGATCGGCTCGTAGTTCGCCGCCGTGCCCACGTCGGCCACGGTGCCGTTGAACAGGAAGCCCAGTTCATTCGGGGCACCGCTGACCGAATAGGTGCCCACGATCCGCAGTTGCCCGTTGCCGAGGTTGTCGGCCGAGTAGGCCGTCGTGCCGTCGATCGTCAGCCCCTGCAGATCGGGCATCGTCATCACGTAGCCGGCGCCCCCTTCGGCCGAGAGCGGGCCCTGGTAGAGCAGGCCCGCCGTCTCGGTCTCGCTCGGATCGTTCGGTTTCGTGATCGTGGTCGTGCCGGTGATGAAGTACTGGCCCGGCGAGCCGGCCGTCGTCAGGCCCTGCCAGCCCGCGACCGGCAGCGTGCTACCTCCAGCGGCCGCGACGCTCGTAGTGACGTCATAGTCGATCGCGGTCGCGAGGCCGATCCGGTTACCGGACCCCCGGGCCGTGACGAGCACCCCGGAGCCCGTGTTCGGGGCGGCCGTGGTCCCGTTGGGCAGGACGCCGATCGAGTTACCGGCGAGGGTGACGCCCGACGCGTCGAGCGTCACACCGGCACCGGCCGCGCGGATGACCGCCACGTTGAGCAGCGACGAGCCGTCGCTCCCCGGTGCGAACCTCAGCCCAGACTGGCCACGGAAGTTGACCGTGATTCGTGGCGAGCCGACGAAGTCTGGCGCCGTCGATCCGTCGATCGAGACGGTGTCGGTGATCGCGGGCAGAGCCGTGGCGAGCGGGATCGTGCCGGCGACCGCGAAGGCGATCTCGTCGGCCCCGGGATTCGCGTTGGCATTACGAACTGCGGCCCGCAGGGAGCCGGCCCCGGCGCTCAGCAGGTTCGAGACCGTGAACGTGGCGAGCAGCGCCCGCGACTCGAGGGCCTCGGCCTGCAGAGGCAGCGAGCGGCGACGGGTGGGCTTCGAATGACGGCGACGAAACAGGCTGACGAGAGGCCTCACGGAGTTGCTTTTCCAGGGACGGCCCCCCGGAAACGCCCGGGGCAACTTCCATAACGGCTACCATCGCCCGATGCCTGACGCAAATGTTCGGTTTTTGGCTCGTGCAGCCCTGCGTGCGGCACCTTCGACGTGCCGCACCCTCGCAGCCGACAGACTCACACCGGACCCGCGGCCAGCACGTCCGGGCCGGCCTCCGCGGCGTAGGCCGCGAAGTTTTCCTTGAACTTCGCCGCCAGCTTGCGGGCGGCAGCTTCCCAGGCAGCCTCGTCGGACCACGCGCGGTGGGGAACCAGCAGCGTGCCGTCGACACCCGGCACGCGGGTCACCGCCTCGAGACCGAAGACGTGATCGCGGTGCACCGGTGCCTCGTCGACCGCGCCGGTGTTGATCGCATCGACGATCCGCCGGGTGCTCGCCAGGTCGATTCGCCTGCCCTCGCCGTACGCGCCCCACGTCCAGCCCGTGTTGACGAGCCAGGCCCGGGTGTCGTGGCGGCGGAGTTTCTCCGCGAGCAGCCGGGCGTAGACCGCGGGGTGCCGCACGAGAAACGCCGCGCTGAAGCAGGCCGAGAAGGCGATCTGCGGCTCGACGATCCCCATTTCGGTGCCGGCGACCCGTGCGGTGTAGCCCGAGAGGAAGTGATACATCGCCTGCTCCCGGGAGAGCCGGCTCACCGGCGGGAGCACGCCCAAGGCGTCGCAAGTCAGGAAGATGACGTGCTTCGGGTGCGGGCCGACGCAGGGCACCTGCGCGTTGTCGATGTACTCGATCGGATAGGCAGCCCGGGTGTTCTCGGTGACCAGGCCCGACTCGAAGTCGACCGCCCGCGTGGCCGGATCGAAGACGACGTTCTCGAGCACCGTGCCGAACTTGATCGCCCGCCAGATCTCGGGCTCCTTGGCCTCGTCGAGATGGATGCACTTGGCGTAGCAGCCTCCCTCGACGTTGAAGATGCCGTCGTCGCCCCAGCCGTGCTCGTCGTCGCCGATGAGTCTTCGCGCGGGATCGGCGGAGAGGGTCGTCTTGCCGGTGCCCGACAGGCCGAAGAACAGCGACACGTCGCCGGGCCGTCCACCGGAGGCGATCCCCTGGTTGGCCGAGCAGTGCATCGACAGGATGCCGCGGGCCGGCAGCAGCCAGTGCATGTAGGTGAACACACCCTTCTTCATCTCACCGGCGTACTCGGTGCCGAGGATCACCTGTTCCCGCCGCTCGAGGCAGAGGTCGACACTCGTGCGGCTGGTCATCTGCGCGGTGAAGGGATTGGCCGGAAACTGGCCGGCGTTGTAGATCACGAAGTCGGGCACCCCGAACCGTTCCAACTCTTCGAGCGTCGGACGGATCAGCATGTTGTGCATGAAGAGGGCGTGGTAGGCACGGCCGCACAGCACCCGCACCTTCACCCGCGTGACCGGGTCCCAGCCGGCGTAACCGTCGCAGACGTAGATCTGGTCGCGGGTGTTGAGGTAGTCGATCGCCCGCTGCCGGTTGAGGAGGAAGGTGTGCTCGTCGATGGCATGGTTGACCGAGCCCCACCAGACGTCGGCGCCCGACTCGGGCGACCGGACGACGTGCTTGTCGCCCGGGCTGCGGCCGGTCTTAACGCCCGACCGGATCGCGATCGCCCCGGACGACACGATGCCCGCCCGCTCCCGGGAGACGGCGTCCTCATAGAGCCGGCCGGGGGGCGCGTTGCGGATCACGACGGGGACGGTGATCTCATGGGCCGAAAGATCGACGTGCACGGGCATGGCGGAATCCTGCGGAAGGAACGGAGACGCGGTCGGCGACACGGAGCCCGCCGCTGGCGTGCAGGCCGGCTTCCGGGCCCGGGTCCCGCCGCAGGCCGACCAGGCCCCAGACCAGGGAGGCCGCGACGATCGCGAGCCCCACCACCACGGCCGCGGCCCCCCAGGGACTGCGGTGGACACGGAGTTTTCGCGCGGCCCGGCGGACTCCGCGGGCGAACTCGGCCCAGGCCTCCGGCGAAGAGCGGCTGCCGACCGCCACGACACTCACCGCCCGCGCCACGCCGCGGCCGTCGAGCAGTACCTGCAGGCCACGGGCCGGCAACACGACGCTCTCTCCCGCCCAGCGGGCCGAGGCATCCAGTTTGCCGACCACCTCCGCGAGCAGCGGGCGGAGCTGTTCCAAGGTGACGTTGTAAACGACCAGCCGTGGCCTGGTGGCGAGCAGTCCGCCGGCCAGGATCAGCAGCAAGCTGCCGAGCAGGATGGCGGTGGCCCATGCCGCCGTGCCCACCGCCGGCTGCAGGATCGCCAGCGGGCCGGCCAGCACCAGCCCCGAGACCCCAGCCGCCAAGGCCACCAGGTCGACGGTGCCGGCGACCACGACCGGGCGGCGGCTGAGGTGGGCCCAGCCCAGGGCCACGAGATACACGCCCAGCGGCAGGAGGGCGACCCAAATCGGCAGTGAGGCGAGCGTGACGCTCATGGTCGCGCGATGCCTCTCATGCCCGCCAGGCGAGCCAGGCCATGAACGCGAGCCAGATTGCCTCGACCACCGCGGCTGCGACGAACGCCCTGCCCGGTCCGCTCGCGAGCGTCGTCCGCATCGTGCCGCCGCTCCCGATCAGACGCGGTCGGGCACCGCGAAGGGAATATCGCGGGCGAAGCCGTCGTCGAAGGCGAAGACATCGTGAAAGTCCTCCCGCTTGTCGCTGCGGGTCTTCCGCATCTGCCCGATGTCGATCATGTTGAAGACGATCTCGCCGATGTCGGCCGTGCGACGGATGCCCCAGGTCGCGAGCACCGTCGGGGCGAGGAATCCGTACTGCTGCAGGCCGTACCGGCGGGCCGCCTCGCAGAGATCCTGACCCGAGACGTGCCGCTCGCCGCGGCGGCGGGGCCGGGTGCGGGAGCGGGTCGGGCCGGGCTCCCGCTCCTCCTCGCGGGCCGGCTCGATCTCCTCGACCGGGGGCTCCTGGCCGAGGCCGAGCGTTTCCTGGGCGAACGTCAGCGACTCGAGCACGAACAGGTAGGCCTCGAGGCTGTACCGCCGATCCTGCGCCAGGAGCCGAGCCAGCGGATGCGACGGGTCGATGGAGGGCATCGGTGACGGCAACCCCGGGACGGTTCTGAACCGTGAGGGAGTATAGCGTCGTCACCCCCCGTCGCACGAGCCGTGGGCCGGCAACGCCCGCGCCCGACCGTGTGCCGTCCGTTCACCGTCCGGCGGCAGTCGCTGGCGGCGCGGCCTGGGCGGAGACATCTTCGAGGATGAACTTGTAGCCGAAGGGCGTGGTCGGCTTGGCGAAGTCGCGAATCATGTCGAGGCCCTTGTCGATCAAGCTCGTTTGCGGATCGAACTGGTAGACGTCCCGATCCTGCCCGCCCGGCTTGAAGATCTGGATCGCGAAGGGCATCAGGTCGCGGGCCTGGAGGATCAACTCGACCTTCGAGAAGTTGGCCGCATCGGCCTGGTAGCGGGGCAGCGACTCGAGCCACACCTGGTCGCGGACGTCGGGCGGCGTGATAATTCGCATCCAGTAACGCTTCTTGAGCGTGTCGGCCTTGGCGCCGAAGACGAACGGCAGCGGTCCGTCGCTGATCGCCTTGCCCCGCATCTCGGGAGGGAGCTTCGTCTCGCGGAGCTGGCGGTCGGTGTGCCGGAACTCGAAGATGCTCTCGCCGTTGCAGACCCAGTGTTCCCCCGCCTCACCGCTGCGGATTTCGTAGCGGCGGGTGTCGGGATTCCACTGCTTCGACTCGCGGATCCGGAACAGGCCCTTGTCGGGGGCGGCGTACTTTAGTTCGCCCGTGCTCTCGGCGAAGGCCAGCCGCTCGCCGCCAGCGTCGGCCGGGCTCCAGGCGTTGTATTCCCATTTGTGGAAGGTGCAGGACCAGGTTCGGACCGCGTTGTTGCGGGCTTCCCAGGCGGCCAACAACTGATCGAGGGCAGCCTGCTGCGGAGGCGTGAGCGTGGGGGGCTGGGCCGGCGGCACGGCCGCGACGCGGGCAGCGGGAGCGGCGGCCGGCGGCTGACCGGCGGCCGCCGCGGCCAACCACCCGCCCAGCAGGATCAGGGCGGGCCACGTGGCGAGGCGGCGGGGAGGATGCACGGGTTCGACTCCGGAGGATGCGGGGCGGGACTCTACCAAGGCCGCCCCGCGCCGGCGAGGCCGTTTGGGGCGTCTGCGCGGGCGTTTTCCGGCCCGGCGGCTCAGCCCACCGCCGCGCGCAACTCGGCCAACTCCCGGCCGAATCCGCCCGACAGGATCGGGAACCGGCACCAGGTCTTCGGGTCGAGGCTCTCGTCGTCGAGGTGGAAGGAGGGCGCATACCGCTCCCGCTTCCACTGGTTGCGGCTCCAGAGCACGAAGAACCGCTCCGTCCAGGCCGCCAGCTGTCGGGGGGCATGCGCGGGAAACTCGCCACAGGCACGTCGCCAGCATTCCAGCGGTGTCTGCCGGTCACGGATGGCGAACCGCTCGATCGCGTCGAGCACCTCGTAGGGCATGAGATCGGCCTCGTCGGTCTGCCCGGCGGCGGGGGGCCGCAGCTCCGCCGTCGGCTGCTGGACGTTGACGGCGGCCAGCGCCGGCACGGGGCCGACGGATTCCGGCCCGTGCTGCTCGAGCCAGACGAGCCAGCGGCGCAGGTAGGCCTTGTCGATGCCGGCGATCGGGGCGATGCCGCCCGCCGTGTCACCGTCCATGGTCGCGTAGCCGACGGCGGCCTCGGAGCGATTGCTCGTCGAGACGAGCAACGCCCCGGTCAGGTTCGCCAGCATCCAGATGCCGGGAGCCCGCACGCGGGCCTGGATGTTCTGCAGGGCCACGTCGTCGTTCTGCCAGCGAAGCGGCCGGCCCAAGGCCGCAGCCACGATCGTCTCATAGCCGCGGACGAGCGGCTCGACGTCGAACTCGTGGAACACGCCGCCCACCTCGGCGGCCAGCCCGTGGGCCGCCGCCCGCGTGACCGGCCCCGAGTTGGCCGTCGCCTGGTAGACGCACGTCAGCGCCGCCGCCACCAGGCCGCGGACGTCATCCCCGCCACCGGCCCGCGTGGCGACGCCGAGTCTGGCCGCCGCCGCCGCCGCCGTTCCCATCTCGGCCGCCGCCAGGCGGCAGGCGATCGCGATCAGACAGGCCACCGCCGACGAATCCGCACCGCCGCTCGCCGAGACGACGAAGCCGCGGGAGCGGCTCTTGCGGGCGTAGTCGAACAGGCCCAGCGAGACAGCCCGCGTGAACTCCTCCTCCTTGACGTGCGGCCCGTGCTCCCAGGCATTGCGATCGTCGTGGCCGCCGACGGAGGCGTCGACGCCGAGCGGGCTCCAGTCCACGCCCACGAGGTCGCTGCCGTCGCCCGCACCGGCGTTGGCCAGCCGCGCCTGGGCCGGCCGCAGCGCGTCGAGGTCTACCACCGCGGTCGTCAACACGCGGTCGGCGAACGAGAAGCGGCGGCCGGAGGCCAGCATCCGGCCGCCGGCGGCCACCAGCACGCTGCCATCGTAGATCGAACGGCCCGCCTCGTTGCCGACGAGGTTGGTGTACACGTAGGCCGCCGCGAAGGCCCGCGAGCCCTCCAGGACGAACCGCCGCCTGATCTCCTCCTTGCCGAAGGCGAAGTGGCTCGCCGACGGGTTCACGATCACGTCGATGCCACGGGCCGCGAGGGCCACGCCCGGGCGATCAGCTGCCCAGGCGTCCTCGCAGATCTCAAAGCCCAGCCGCACACCCCCGAGATCAAAGCGGAGGTCGCCGATCGGCACCTGCTCGCTGTTGATCCGCAGCAGGCTCCTCCGCCCCCGCGGCCAGGGACGGAACCAGCGGGGCTCATAGTGAATGCCGTCACCCGCCAGGTTCTGCTTGCAGGCGATCCCGGCCAACCGTCCGTCGACGACCACCGCCGCGGCGTCGAACACGCCGCTGTCATGCCGCACCGGCAGTCCGACGGTCACGGCGATGCCGGCGGTGTGGGGCAGGATCTCCTGCAGCACCCGCCAGGCCGTGCGTGGCGTGCCCGGGGCCAGGAAGGCGTCGTCGCAGCCATAGCCGGAAAGACACAATTCCGGCAGGCCGAGGACCGCCACGCCCGCCGCGCGGGCGGCCGCGATCGCCGCCACGATTCGGTCGCGGTTGCCGTCCCAGTCGAGGGCCGTCTGATTGAGGGCGCAGCCCCCGAGGCGGATCAACTGCATCGGTGATGCGGCCCGACCCTTCGGCGACTAGCCGGGCTCTTCCAGATAGGTGTAGCCCCCCAGTCCCTCCTCGTAAAACTTCAGGAACCGGCCGGCCTGGCTGTCACCGATCCGGCCGTCACGGACGGCCCGCTCCAGCGAGTCCCGCAGCCGCTTCACGAGCTGGTTGGCATCGATCTCCACGTAGTCGAGCACCTCGCGGACGGTGTCCCCCTTGATGACCGCGTCCACCACTACCTCCCCGCGCTCGTCGGTGCTGACGTGCACGGCATTGGTGTCGCCGAACAGGTTGTGGAGGTCGCCGAGGATCTCCTGGTAGGCCCCGACCAGGAAGGCACCCAGGCAATAGGGCTCGTTGTTCCAGGCGTGTAACGGCAGCGTCCGCTTCACGTCGCGGCGGTCGATGAACTGGTCGATCTTGCCGTCGGAGTCGCAGGTCACGTCTCCCAACACGGCACTGCGGCAGGGTTTCTGATCGAGCCGGTGGATCGGCATCACGGGAAAGAGCTGCTTGATCGCCCAGCTGTCGGGCATCGACTGAAAGAGCGAGAAGTTGCAGAAGTAAGTGTCGGAGAGGGATGCCTCCAGCCCCTCCAACTCCTCGGGCACGTAGTCCATCGACTTGGCCAGCTTGCGGATCCGACGGCAGGTGGCCCAGTAGAGGTTATCCACGGCCGACCGCTGGTCGAGCGGCAGATAGCCGCTGGCGAACAGGTTGAGGGCGGTGTCGAGACTCTGCTGCGCGTCGTGGAAGCTTTCCAGGACGTTGCGGATGTTGATGTTCTGGTAGGTCTCGTAGAGGTCGGCGAGAGGCTGCTCGGCCTCGGCCGACGGCTCGCTGACGGCGCCGGTGCCTCCCTGCTCCGAGATGCCCAGCACGCCGAAGATCAGCATACTGTGGTAGGCGACCACGGCCCGGCCGCTCTCGGTGATGATCGTGGGATGGGGCACGCCGGCCTCGTCGCAGGCATTCTGCACGTGGTACACGACGTCGTTGGCATATTCCTGCAGGCTGTAGTTGACGCTCGACTCGAAGTTAGTCTGCGAGCCGTCGTAGTCGACGCCGAGGCCGCCCCCCACGTCCAGGTACCGTAGCCCCGCCCCTCGCTTGGCCAGTTCCGTGTAGATCCGCGACGCCTCATTGAGGGCCGTTTTGATGTGGCGGATGTTGGTGATCTGGCTGCCCTGATGAAAATGGAGCAGCTGCAGGCAGTCGGCCATGCCCCGCTCTGCGAGGACTTCCAGGCCGCGGACGAGTTCGCTGGCCGTGAGGCCGAACTTGCTGCGGAACCCGCCCGACGACTGCCACCGGCCGCTGCCTCTGGCGGCGAGTTTGATCCGCATCCCGATCCGCGGGCGAACCTCCATCTTCTCCGCATAGTCGAGGATCAGCTGCAGTTCCGAGAACCGCTCCACCACCGGAATGATGAGGCGGCCGATCTTCTGGGCCAGCATCACCGTCTCGATGAACTCGGCGTCCTTGAAGCCGTTGCAGATGATCGGCGTGTCGTCGTCGGCCAGGGCGATCACCGCCAGGAGTTCCGGCTTGCTGCCGGCCTCGAGACCGAACCGGTACGGCCTACCGAAGCGGAGCACTTCCTCGACCACCTGCCGCTGCTGGTTCACCTTGATCGGATAGACGCAGCAGTAGCCCCCACGGTAGCCGTTGTCCTGCATGGCCGCGGTGAAGGCGGCGTGGATCTCGCCAAGGCGGTGCTGGAGAATCTCCGCGAACCGCAGCAGGATCGGTAGGTCGATGCCACGGGCCTGCAGGCGATCGATGAGCTGCTTGAGATCGATGCCTTTGGTCGGATCCTTGTCGGGATGGACGAACAGAT
>VGYP01000005.1 GCA_016872955.1 Planctomycetota bacterium | reverse complement strand
GGTACCTACACATTACTGTCCCTTTCGCCGCTGTCCCCGTATTGCTACGGTTCTCGCTCGACTTGCATGCCTAATCCACGCCGCCAACGTTCACTCTGAGCCAGAATCAAACCCTTCAATTGATTGGATCGTGACACCACCACCGGCGGGTTACCCCGCGGCGTGGCGTTGTTTCCGAACCCCTGAAGAGGTCCATCTGTGCTATGAACTTGAAATGGTTCCCAGGAAGGGCGATCGAACCGCCACCAGCAACGCCGACGAACGGAAACGAATCGACCATCCTGGTTGCCGGTCACGATCGCGTGCCGGCCGAAACCAAAAGAGATCGAACTGCCAAATTGCCAAGGATCGTTTTCGGCTGATTTGCTCGCGAGCAAATCGTTCGAGCCCCTAAGTCTAGCAGCGGCCAGCCGGGGGTCAACACCCTTGCCTCGTTCGAGCACGAACCGTGCCCGCCGGGCCGAGAGTCCATCTCTAAGGTGCCGCCTGATGGTTGGTTCGGCCAGCCGGTAGCCCGACCGTGAACCCTAGTTTTCAGCCGCTAAAACCAATGGAATTTCCAGTTCGTGCCCCTCCCGGCGAACCCGGATCAGCACCTTGTCGCCGGGGTTTCGCGACTCGACGGTCGCCAGGAAGTCATCGGCTGTCTTCACCGATTGCCCGTCGACCGCGACGATCAGATCGGCCCCCCCTCGGTCCACGCGTTCGAACTCGACCGTGAACGGGCCCTGCCGGCGGCGTTCGCGGACGACGCGGAACCCGCGCACCCCCGCTCGTTCGGCCGGGCCGTCCGGGGCGACGGCGGCCACGAGCAGGCCTGCGTCCGACTGATAGACGCGGGCGATCCCGGCGTCGGGCCGCACGACCCGGCCTCGTGCGATGAGCTGCGGCACGATCCGCTGCAGCGTGCCCACGGGGATCGCGAAGCCGACGCCCGAACTCTGTCCCGTGCGGCTGGCGATCGCCGTCGTCATGCCGATCAGCCGCCCGCGGCCATCCAGTAACGGTCCGCCGGAGTTTCCAGGGTTGATCGCGGCGTCGGTCTGAATGATCGACTTGATCGTGCGGCCGGTCTTCGTGGGCAATGAGCGGTTGAGGCTCGAGATGATGCCCGTGGTCAGGGTCCGTTCGAGACCGAACGGATTGCCGATCGCGAACACCCGCTGCCCTACCCGAAGGTCGTGCGACGTGCCGAGTTCAGCCGGCTGAAGCGAGGCCGGATCGGCATCCACGCGCACGATAGCCACGTCGGTGGCCGGATCCACGCCCACCACCCGCGCCTCATGGGCCGAGCCGTCATGCAGCATCACCTGGATTTCACGGGCCCCTTCCACGACGTGGAAGTTGGTGAGCACGTGACCTTGCCCATCCAGGACGATCCCCGAGCCCGCCCCCTCCGAGGGCACCTCCATGAGAAAGAAGCCCGCCGCCACCGTGGCCTTCGTGTTGATGTTGACGACGCTTTTGTTCCCCGCCTCGTAGACGGCGATATTCGTCCGCTCCTCGGGCGAAAACGACCGCTCCGAAGCCTGCTCGGCAGCTTGGCCCCCCGTCGCCAGGACGAGCCACCAAAGGCCCGCCAGCATCGCCGCACGGGCGGCGGTAGCCAGTCCGTGCCACACATCCCGCCACGGCGTTCGCAAGGGCGATTTCACGGGTCAGGACCTCGCAGGGCGACCGGACGCTGTCACAACCATCCCTCCGGAACGTGCCCGATTATTCCGAAAATCCGCGAGTCGCTCCATCCTGAAATTCCCGAATCGCCACCCTGCCGGCCCGGGGCAAACCTCAAAAATGGCTGACAAGGCGGCAGATCGACGTTGGCGGGTTTGGGAGCCCCTAAATATGCTTGTGGTGGTCTGGCTGCGTGTCGCTCGCCCCCGGAGTTCCCCCCGATGCGTTCCGATCTGCCCCTGCCGCTGGTTCTGCTACTGGCATGCCTCGCGGCCATCCTGGACGTGGGCCTGGGCACTCCAACTCGCGCTGAACCCGTGGCCGTCAGTTTCGCGGAATCGGCACCATCGTTGAACGGCGACCCGCAGGTGACGGCGGTAGGCCTCCGCGCCAAGGCAGCGGCAGCGGCCGGACCGACGCAGATCGTGGTGCTCGTCGACACGTCGGCCAGCCAGATCGGACGCCACCGTCAGAGGAGCCTCGACGCCCTGGCCGGACTGCGCGAGAAAGCCCGTCCCGATGACCGGATCGCCATCACAGCCGTGGACGTCGGGTCTACACCGTTGACCGAGGGTTTTCACGCCCCGAACGACGAGGCTCTGGCAGCCGGCACCCGCGGCCTCGATGCCCGCACCCCGCTGGGCTCGACAGACCTCGTGGCGGTGCTCGAGGAAGCGGCGGCCCGCTTCGAAGGACCCGGCCCGCGGTCGATCGTTTACATCGGGGACGGGCCCGCCGTGAACGGTGTGGATCCCGAGGATTTTGCCCGAGCGATCGACCTCCTCCGATCCAACCGGATTTCCGTCTCCAGCCTTGGCATCGGCCCGGCCGTCAACTGGCAGTGTCTCGCCGCGCTGGCCTCGAACACCGGCGGCATGCTCGTGATCCCCACCGACGAGGACGATGCCAAGGCGGCGGGCGGCCGTGTAGGTTCGTTGGCCGTGCAACGCGTGGCGTGGCCGGGCGAGACGACGCTCGTGAGCGAGGCCGTGGACAAGCCGCCTCGCATGCTGCCCTCGCGGTTGCCACCGCTGCGGGCCGACCGCGACTCGGTCGTGCTGATCGAGGGGCCCGTCAAGGGCGCCCGGCTCGAAATCTCGCTGGGCGAGAAGACGCCGGTCACGGTCGACGTGCCCGCCGCCCAGCCGGTGGCAGAAAACGCCTATCTGTCGGAACTCGCCCGCAACGCCCGCAGCAGCGACGGATTGTTCCTGCCGGTCATCGGCCGCGAGGGTCTGGCGGCCGTCCGTGACCTCGTGCGGGGAGAAGCAGCGTCGCTGGCCTCCCTCTCCGCCCAGGCCGAGGCCGCCGGTTCCCACGCATCGGCAGCCAGGCTCGCGGATGCCGCCCTGCGGCGGGATCCGGACAACCAGGAGGCAGGCATCGTCCGCGAGGTGGCGCAGCGTCGGATCGCCGACGATGAGCCGCTCCCGGCTCCCAGCGGCATGCTCGAGGAGGAGGCCGCCGACGACCTCGCGGACATCGACCGTGCCCGCCGGGTGCAGGGCACCGCCATGGAACAGGACGCCGCGGTGCGGATCCGCGAGGCCCGGCAACTGCTCACCTCCGATCCACGGCAGGCCCGCGACAATCTCAAGGGGCTGCAGGAGGAGGTCCGTGCTTCCGACGCGCTGGATGCCGGCCCGCGAGAGCGGCTGCTCGCGCAGATCGAGATGAGGATTCGCGAGGCGGACGTTCGCCTGCGGGAGAAGGAGGGCCGCGATCTGGCCTCCGATCGCCGCGCCGCCATCGGTCGCGAGAGGATGCGGCTCGTCGGTGAACTCCAGCGCCGCGAGGACAAGATCCGGCAACTCACCGACAAGTACAACGCGCTCGTCGAGGAGGGGATCCGGGTCGGCTATTCCCAGCCCCAGGAATATCCCACCGTGCTCAACGGCGAGGCGGTGATCGGCGCCGACCCGCCGACCCGTGCCTTCGAGGAGGCCGAGCGGGTGGCCGGCGAGGAAATTGCCCGCGAGGCTCCGTCGCTCTACGCCAACTCTCCCATTGCGATGACGGCCCGGGTCGTGGGCCGTACGGCCCCCCTCGTGGCCCAGATTCTCGACTACGACGCCCACAACTGGCGGACCAGGCGAGATCATCAGCGGGGTTTCATGGACGCGCTGCAGCAGGTCGACGAGGCCTCGATCGCCTTTCCCGACGATCCGCCGATCATCTACCCCACCGCCGAACGGTGGCAAACGATCACGAAGATGCGGCAGAAGTACAAGTCGGTTGACCTCACCCAGCCGGGGAGCAAGGAACGGGAGATCTACGAGGCGATCGAAAAGCCGGTGTCGGGTTGGGAGTTCAACGAGTCACCGCTGCGGGACGTGGAGCGGGCCATCGAGGACAGGTTCGACATTCCCGTCGAGATCGATGCCCGGGCGCTCGAAGACCTGGGTCTCGACATCGACACGCCCGTCACGCAAAACACCATTTCCGGCATCAGCCTGCGATCGGCCATGAAGCGACTGCTGGCGCCCATCGATCTGGCCTACATCGTCAAGGACGAGGTGCTCCTGATAACCACCAAGGAGAAGGCGCAGGAGAACCTGGTGGTGAAGGTCTATCCGGTGGCCGATCTCGTGCTGCCGATCGACCCGTCCCAGGGTCTCAATCCCTTCCAGATGGGCGGCGGCCTCGGGGGCGCTCAGAGCATCAACAGTGGCATGAACATGGGCGGTGGCATGGGTGGTGCGGTAGGCGGCATGGGCATGGGCGGAATGCAGGGCGGCGCGTTCTGCTGGGTGGCCCGCGAGGTGTACGGCGTGCACGATCCGCGGTGGCTGGCGTTTCGAGACTGGATCACGACGTCCGCCCCCGCGTGGCTCCACGATCTCTACGGACGTCACGGCGAGGCCTTCGCCGCCTGGCTGCACGACCGTCCCGCTCCGAAGGCCGTCGTGAGGGTGGCGATGGACGCGGTGCTCGCGTCCCGGCCGATGCCCTTGGCCGGCGGCCTCTTCCAGGTGTCGTCGGCCCGCGGCCGCACGGAGAGCAAGCCTCGAAGCCGCGTCATCACCACGGCTGCCAGCATCGAGGCGACGAAGCCCGTCGCCGCCACGCGGCTGGGTCTGCCCAGCGAAGTGCTCGACGCCAAGGATCTGCGGGCGGCCGTGATCGCCTACCTCACCCCGACCGGGAAGGCGGCCGCATCCGAGTCCGGTGAGGACGCCGCCGATCGCATGGGCCGGCTGCGCGTCTCCGCCGCCGAACTCGGCCGTGACGGCGAGTTCGCCCGGGCGGCCGAACTCATCTCCGGTGCGATCGCCAGCGGCAACGCGGAGTCGTGGATGTACGAATCGCTCGCGATCGCGATGGAGGCGGCGGGCCGACCGCAGGCCGACGTGGAGCGGGCGCTGCTCTCAGCGATCGACTTCGCCTCCAGCTCGACGGAGCTGCTGCAGTTGGCCAACTATCTGGCCCGTTCAGGCTTCGACGCCCAGGCGATCCGCGTCTGTCGCCGAATCGCGAGGAACGATCCGACGAACCGGGAGGCCTACGCCCTGGCCATGACCGTTGCGGCCCGCACGGACGATATCGGCGCCCTCCGCTGGGCCTGCCCGGGAGTGCTCGCGTACGACTGGCCGGCCGGACAACAGGAGGTGGCCACGCGGGCGGCGCGATTGGCGAAGGCGACGATCGAGCGCCTTCGGTCGGACGGGCGAGCCGACGACGCCGCGGCCTTTCGGGCAGCGGTGGACCGTGCGCTGATCCGGGACGTGGTGATCGACATCTCCTGGACCGGCGATGCCGACGTCGACATCGCCGTGCAGGAGCCGGTCGGCACGGTGTGCGAGATCGCATCGCCTCGTTCGTCGTCGGGCGGCACGCTCTTGGCCGACGGCGACGCGGGCGGCGACGGCACGACGCATCGCGAACGCTACGTGGCCACCGAGGCCTTCCCGGGCGAGTATCGAATCCTCCTGCGCCGCTCGTGGGGCAAGGTGGCAGCCGACACCGTCACGGCCGAAATGACGATCAACCGCGGCACCGACCGGGAGCAGACGCTGCGGCGACAGGTCCGTCTCGGTGCCGACGAGCACCTGCTCACGGTGAACCTGCCGGAGGGCCGCCGCCGGGAGCCGCTGCTCGACGCGCAGGTCGCGCAGGACGTCGCAGCCCAGCGGGCGATCAGTCGGGCCGTGCTCGCTCAACAGCTCGCGGCGATCACCGATCCGACGACCGCCGCCGCCATGTCGGCGAGCCGCGGTGGCCAGGTCGGGCCGCCAATCCCAGGCCTACCGTTCTTTGGTAGGGGCGCCGTCGGCTATCAGCCGCAGATCACGACTCTTCCCGAGGGTGCCAACTTGTACGCCCGGGCGGTGGTCTCCGCCGATCGCCGCTACGTGCGCGTCACCTCGGTGCCGCTGTTTTCAATCGTGGGCCAGGTGACCCAGTTCAACTTTTCCGGGGGCGGCACCGCTGGCGGAACCTCCGGCACGACCGTCGGCACGGCCGCGGGCGTGGCAGCGGGCGGTGGGGGCTTCGGCGCTGGCGGCGGCCAGATCGGTGGCGGCGGGGCTGGCGGTGGCCAGATCGGTGGCGGCGGCTTCGGCGCCGGCGGTGGCCAGATCGGTGGCGGCGGCTTCGGCGCCGGCGGCGGCCAGATCGGTGGCGGCGGGGCTGGCGGTGGCGGTTTCTGCTGGGTCGCTCGCGCCGTCTACGGTGAACACGACCCCCGTTGGCTCGTCTTCCGAGCGTGGCTCGCGCAGGATGCCCCGACGTGGCTGCTACATGCCTACGCCACCCACGGAGAGGCCTTCGCGGGCTGGATCCTCGACAAGCCTGCCGTCAAGTCGGCGCTGCGGCTGCTCATGGACCGCGCGATCGCGGATCGACTCGCAGCCGACGGGCCCTGACGCGATGGCCACCTTCGGGGTGATCCTCGCCGCGGCGGGCAGGAGCAGCCGTTTTCGCGACGCCAACTACAAGAAGCCTTTCGTGCCACTAGCAGGGCGTGCCGTCTGGCTCCACTCGGTTGAGAAGTTCACCGATCGGGACGACGTGAAGCAGGTGGTGGTCGTCGTCTCGCCGGAAGACCGCGAGGCATTCTTGGAGAAGTTTGCCGCCAATCTGGCCTTCATGGGGATCACGTTGGCCGAGGGGGGGGCGGAGCGGGCCGATTCGGTCAGGAGCGGCCTGGAAAAACTTGGTCCCGAGGTCGACATGGTGGCGATCCACGACGCCGCGCGGCCCTGCCTGGCCACGGAGTGGATCGACCGCGTCTTTGCCGCGGGTGCCAAGACCGGGGCTGCGATCCTCGCGACGCCGGTGGTCAGCACGCTCAAGCGTGTGGGCCCCGGCGACGTGATCACCGAGACGGTCGACCGAGCGGGGCTATGGGAGGCCCAGACACCGCAGGTTTTCTCCCGCAGTCTCTTAGAGCGGGCCTTTGCCGGTGCGGCGGGCAGGGCCTTCACCGATGAGGCGGCCCTGGTCGAGGCGGCCGGCCATTCGGTGGTAGTCGTGCCGGGATCACCCGCCAACCTCAAGATCACCTCCCGCGAGGATCTCTGCCTGGCCGAGCAGACGCTCAAGGCCCTGCCGAGGCCGAAGCTCTCGGGGCCCGCGCATCCCTTCGCCGGCGACGACGTCTGGAGGTGACCGGTGCCCGCGGATCTGCTCACCGATTTCGAGGCCCGCGGCCTCGTCCATCAATCGACCAATCCGAACGCCTTGCGGTCGTGGCTGGCGACGGCTGGCCGCCGGGTGTACGCCGGCTTCGACCCCACGGCCGACAGCCTGCACGTGGGCCATCTGGTGGCGCTCGTGCTGCTGCGGCAGGTGGCGGCGGCCGGTCACGAGCCGGTGGCGCTGGTGGGCGGGGCGACGGGCATGATCGGCGATCCCAGCGGCCGCAGCGAGGAACGCAACCTGCTCTCCACCGACGAACTGGCGGCCAACGTTGCTGGAGTCGGCCGACAGATCAAGGCCGTGCTGGCGGCCGCGGGCCCCGGCGGAGCGGCCGTCGGCACGGTCCACATCGTCGACAACGCCGACTGGATGCGGGGCGTCGGATACCTCGCCTTTCTGCGGGACGTGGGCAAACACGTTCCCCTCTCCCAGATGCTCGGCAAGGACTCCGTCAAGAGTCGCCTCGAGCGGGACGGCGGCCTGTCCTACACCGAGTTCAGCTACATGCTCCTGCAGGCCTGGGATTTCGTGTACCTCTCCGACGCCCTCGAGTGCCGCGTGCAGATCGGCGGCAGCGACCAGTGGGGCAACATCACGGCGGGCATCGAACTCGGCCGACGACTTCGCGGCCGGGAACTCCATGGCATCACCTGCCCGCTCCTCACCAAGGCTGATGGCACGAAGATGGGCAAGACGGCCGCCGGGGCGATCTGGCTCGATCCCCGCCGCACGAGCCCGTACCGCTTCTACCAGTACTGGTTCAACCTCGACGACGAGGATGCAGGCCGTTGCCTGTCGCGGCTGACGGAACTTTCGCTCGAGGAGATCCGCGGCCTCGACGAGGCGCGGCGGGCGAATCCGGCCACCCGCGACAGCCAAAAACGGCTGGCCGCCGAACTGACACGGCTGGTGCATGGCGACGAAGGACTGGCGGCGGCCCGGCAGGCGACCGACGTCTTCTTCGGCGCGGAGATCGCCAATCTCGACGACGCGGCCCTGGCTGAGATTTTCGCCGACGTACCCAGCGGCCACTTTCCACGCGCTACGCTCGACGGCGCCGGACTGTCGCTCGTCGATGCCCTGGAAGCGACGGGCCTGGCGGCCAGCAAGGGAGCGGCGCGGCGGACGATCGAGCAGGGGGGTGCCTATGTCAACAATCGCCGCATCAACGAGGCTTCCTATCGGCTGACGGCCCGCGATCTGGCCGGCACGACGACGCTCGTGCTGCGATCGGGCAAGAAGTCGTACGCGGTCGCCCGCTTCGCCTGACACCCGGGACCGCACAGTCCATGGAACCCGTGCGCGGCCGCCGGATGCGGCCCTGACGAGCCGTCAGCGCCAGGCCCGATCGGTGCCTGGCCGGATGTCGAGGTCGAGGCCGTCGTCCTCGCCTCGCTCCAGCCGCTCCCAGGCGATCGCCCCCATCGCGGCGTTGTCGGTGCAGAGTGCCATCGGCGGCATGAGCACGGCCACGCCCAACCGACGGCCCAGGTCGGCGAGCGACTCCCGGAGCAGCGTGTTGGCCGCCACGCCACCGCCGACCGCGACGGTGCGACAGCCCGTCTTCACGACCGCCAGTTCGACCTTCGCGAGAATGGAGTCGACCACGGCCTGCTGGAACGCCGCGGCGAGATCAGCCCGCGGGCGGCCCGTGGGCGCGGGCGTGTCGGCCGGCGCACCGGGTGGACGAACGAGGTAGCGAAGCGCCGTCTTCAGACCGCTGAAGCTCATGTCGAAGCGTTCACGGTCGGCCCGCAGCGGCCGCGGGAGGCGGTGGGATGCCGCATCGCCCTCCCGGGCGGCCCGCTCGATCTCGGGACCGCCGGGATAGCCGAGGCCCAGGATTGCGGCGGCCTTGTCGAACGCCTCACCGGCTGCGTCGTCGATTGTGCCGCCGAGCCGCTCCAATTCGAGGGGGCCGCGGACGAGGAACAGGGACGTGTGTCCGCCGCTGGCGACCAGGCCGATGCAGGGATACCTGACCGCCTCGCCATGGGCCAGGCGGCAGGCATAGAGATGGGCCGCGACGTGGTCGTAGCCCACGATCGGCACACGAAGCGTCGCGGCGATGCCCTTCGCGGCGGAGAGGCCGACGAGCAGCGAGCCGACGAGGCCGGGGGTGACCGCCACCGCCACGGCTTCAATCCCGTGTGGGGTGATGCCGGCCCGGCGGACCGCCTCGTCGATCACGGGAATGATCCGCTCGACGTGGGCCCGCGAGGCGATTTCCGGCACGACACCTCGCCACTTGGCATGCAGCCGCTCCTGGCTGGCCACGATGCTGGCGAGCACCTCCCGACCGCGGGTGACCACTGCCGCGGCCGTCTCGTCGCACGTCGTCTCGATGGCCAGCAGCGGCATTCGCGTACTGTACCACCGGCCTACCGATGGCGGGAGGTCGGCAAGCGAAGTGAGGCTAGGATGGCGAGCGCCGCGTGAAGTCAGTAGTCATACCACATTCCGATCCCGGCCCGATTCTGGTTGTACAACGTGAACTCGTACTGCGGATCGGAGCCATAGAGATATTCGAAGCCGATCCGGAACAGTTTCTCGCTGGCGTAGCCCCGCCAGGCCCAGCCGGTCTGGACGCAGATGTTGCCGCCCCAATCGAGCTCCTGCCGCGACATGCCGTTGATGGCCAGGAAGGGGGCACCGTGGATGCCCGTCGGACGGGCCTGGATGAGTTCGGTGCCGAACTGGAACTCCCAGGGCTCGGAGCCACCCGAGTTGAAAAACGACCAGCCGACCTCGCCGTAGAGCCGCAGCCAATCCAGCAGATACCACGAGTTGCCCCAGACGATGGCATCGCGGACGTAGTTCACCCGCGGAAACGTCGGGTAGCGGATCATCGCCTCGTCACCAAGGTGGGCGCTGAGGTGGTAGTAGGCGAGCTTCGTCTGCCAACGCCCCACCCCGTAGACCAGCGGGATGCCAAAGCGGTAGTCGCTCGAGGTCAGGTCGCGGTCGCGGGCCGGATCGAGTCGCACGAAAGCCGCCCCCTCGAGCTGCACCTCGAAGCCCTGCGGGTGCAGGACGGGATCGGAGCCGTAGCGCAGAATCGAGACCCGACCGCCCAGCGTGCTGTCCCACAGCCAGCCGCTCGACTCGCTCGGGTCGAACGGGTCGGGATCACTGTCGTCGTACCAGACCGTGGCGAAGCGAGGTTCCTTGGGACCGGCGAGATAGCTCGTGTAGATAAGGTTGTTGGGCAGCAGGTGCCACGCCCAGGGCCGCGGCGCCCAGAGATCGTCGAACGCCCGGGCCTCGGTCGCGCTAAAGCCGTAGCTGCCCGTGAGATACGTGTCGTCGAGCACCACCGCCGCCGGGTCGACGGCCGGCAACATGTTCATCGCGTCGCCGGCGATGGTCGCGGGCTGCTCCGCGGGCGGCTGCCCCTGGGCCGTCATCATCGCCGTCGCCGCGGCCAGACAGCCGGCGCAGACGAGCCGATGCAGGAGGGAACTGGGCATGGCGGGCCACGGGGAATGGGCGAACGCGGCCCGCGGACACTCCGCGGGTTGCGGTCAGAACGTGTGAGCCGGCACACTCTACCTGGGCGGCACGACCCGACCCCAGACTGATCGGCAGTCGGTCGGCCCGAGCCGCGGTCTGGCCGTCTCGAGTGGCACGTTTTCGCGTTCTTCGCTGGACGGCGGCAGGCTGGGCGGGATCGGAAATGTGCGGTTCCGCCACGCTGCTCAGGTTTCCGAGTCACGGATTCTTCCACCATGCCCCCGACATCCCAAGCACCCTCGTCGACCGTCGACGAGGGCGTCGCCGCGGCGCTCGGCCGCATCCCCAGCGGCCTGTTCATCGTGACCTGGAAGTCGGACTCGGCCGACCGCGTGATGCTCGCCAGTTGGGTGATGCAGGCGGGCTTCGCGCCACCGCTCGTGTCGGTGGCGGTCGGGGCGTCGCGTGACCTGCTGGCGGCCGTCCGCAGCGGCGCTGCCTTCGCCGTCACGATCCTCGCCGACACGCAGCGGAGCCTGCTTTCGCGGTTCGGCAAACCGCCTGCCGACGGGGAGGATCCGTTCGCGGGCTTGCCCGTACTGCGGACGCCGGCCGGGCTGGCCACGCTCGTCGATGCCGCCGGCTGGATGGAATGTCGGCCGGCGGGGGAATCGACGGCGACCGACACCGACCACGTGGTGGTGCTCGGGCGCGTCGTGGCCGGCGGCGGTGCGGTCGACACGCCACCGGTGGTGCATGTCCGGCGAAACGGCCTGAAGTATTGACGGTCATCGGCGCCGGCCCACGGGGCGGTGGCCGCCCCCGAGCCGTTGCCACACCAGCGATGGCCGCAGGCTACAGATAGCGGGCCACGATCGCGCGACCGCGGGCTTCGTCGCGCGTGCCATCCACGATGGCCCGCCCGTCCGCGAACACGGTCAGTCGGATGCCAGGCTCCACCGCGGCGCGTAGCATCCACCGGTTCTGTGTCACCTCCGCGACGACGGCGAGCCGCGCGGCCACGGCGTCGAGATCGATCCGCATGTCCGTCGCGGCGGCCACCTGCACCGCCTCCCGGCCGCAGATCGCGGCCACCGCGCTGCCCAGCCGGCCCTCGAGCCAGGGGTAGTCGCCGCCGCGGCACGTGGCACAACCGGCGGCGGCGAGCGGGGCCAGATCGACGGATCGCCACTGCCCGCTCCACAGATCACAGGCCAGCATCCGACCGGCGGTCGCATCGGCGGCACCGACGAGCAGCTTGATTGCCTCGGCGGCCTGCACCGCACCCACGACGCAGGCCGCCGGCCCGATGATCCCGGCGGTGTCGCAGGTGGGCAGAGCGCCCGGCGGCGGCGGTTCGGGCACCAGGCAGCGGAGGCAGGCGGTCTTGCCTGGAATCACCGTCAACACGCGGCCTTCGGCCCCGATCGCGCCGCCATGCACCCAGGGCGTCCCGGTCCGGCACGCCACCTCGTTGACGAGATACCGGGCCTCGAGGTTGTCAGTGCCGTCCACGATCACGTCGACGCCCCCGAGCAACGCCGTCGCGTTCGCGGCTGTCAGGTCGGCCACCACCGGCTCGATGCTCACTCCGGAGTCGATGCGGGCGAGGCGGCAGGCGGCAGCCGCCGCCTTGGGGAGTCCCGCGGCCACGTCCTCCTCGTCGAACAGGATCTGCCTGGGCAGATTCGACCGTTCCGGCACGTCACGGTCGATCAGTCGGATGCACCCCACGCCCGCCCGCACGAGCATGGTCGCCGAGGCGCTGCCGAGCGCGCCGCAGCCCAGGATCGCGACGCGGCCGGCGGCAAGCCGCGCCTGCCCCTCGGCACCGAGCGGCATGAACCTCGTCTGGCGCGAATAACGTTCGGGGTCGAAGGCGTTCATGGTCGGGGTCGCTGACCGTTATGCTACGCTCCTCCGCGGCGGCTTCCAACGACCACGACGACCGACCCCGCCCTCGCCCGCGGCGGGCAGCGACATGCGCAGCGCTCGTGCCCGCTTCCGTCCGATCGCGGTCATGCTCCTCGTGGCGACCACCACGGCTGGGGCCGTCACCGCCGCCGAGCCCGCCTGGCCACTGGCCTTCGCGGACGACTTCACAGCGGGAGCCCAACGCTGGGAACCGACCGATCCAGCCGCCTGGAGGATCGGTTCGGACGGTGGGCGGACCACCTGGGGGCTCACGAAGCGACAGAGTGACTACCGACCCCGGGTCCGCAGCCCTCACAACGTCGCCCTCGCCCGCGATCTCGAACTGACCGACACGATGGTCACCGTCCGCGTGAGAAGCACGCTCGACACGGGCCGCCACCGCGACTGTTGCGTGTTCTTCAACTGGCGCGATGCCGAGCATTTCTACTACGTCCACCTGGGCGCTGAGCCAGATTCAGCGAGCGGTCAGATCATGATCGTCGATGGCGCACCACGCCGGCCGCTGACGAAGAACACGAAACCCGTACCCTGGGACGACCGCTGGCACACCGTGCGCCTCGTGCGCGACGCCGGGACCGGCTCGATCACCGTCTACTTCGACGACCTGGAGACTCCGCTGATGGAGGCGGTCGACCGCACCTTCACGAGCGGCCGCGTGGGAATCGGTTCGTTCGACGACATGAACGACTTTGCGGACGTGCGCATCAGCGGCCGCCCCGCTTCCGCCGCTCAGCCGGCCAGATAACCGGCCCAGTCCCACGCCGGCGTGGCCCCTCCGGCGGTGGCCCAGGTGGCCAGCGCCGCCTGCAACGCGTCGCACGCGCGGCGGCTCGGCGGCTCGGCGGCAGCGGTGCACCGCGCCACCAGCGGGAGGGCTGGGGGCGACGTCTTCCACACCTCGTGGGGTGTCGCGTCCGCGGGCAGCGCGACCACGAGCAGGTCGACGCCGCCGGGCGTCGGCGGCGGCGGTCGGGTGCCATCCACCTCGCAGGCCACCAACAGCGTGCCCCGCCGGCCGCGGCTCTCGACGGCGATCAGGCTGGTGGCCTCGGGCGAGGATGCCAGGGGCACGATCACCAGGCAGACGGCCGGATGCCGCGCCCAACGCAGGATGGACGCGGTGGCGGCCGCCGGGCCGGCCGCTCGGCCATCGGCGTCGCCGAGGAGGCCGATCACCACCACGCCCGCCGCATCGCAGCGGTCGAGGAACGACTCCGACAACGCCGACGCCACCACCCCCACGGACGCCTTGCGGAAAGTGTCGGCCGACGGCTCACCCGTCGCGGCGACAGCCCGGGGCACGAACCGACGACCGTCGAGCCACAACGAGCGGCCGCGCACCCCGAACCGTCGCAGGCCCACCGTCCGTCGCACCGTCGCCACCTCGCGGTCACCGCAGGTGAGCGAGGCGTCGAGGCGATAGAGGCTCGGCAGGTCGGGTGTCCAGAAGGATGGCTCCGTGAGGGTCGCCCGCGCCAAGGGCGTCGCGCCTCCGGCCACATCCGGCAGCGGCAGGAGTCTCGCGGAGACCGGCAGCGTGATGGCTCGGCTGCACTGCGGCCCGGACAGTGTGCCCCGGATGGTCGCCTCCCCTTCGTCCGCTCCCGGCGGCAGCACGGCACGGACGTAGACCTCCGCCCGCAGGGAATCGCACCGGCCGAGCACCACGTCGAGTTGCGGCGCGCCGGCACCGGGTGGACCACCGTCATCGCTCACGCATCCGCCTCCGTGAACCGCTCGCGGGCCATGTCACCGAGCCTGCGAAGGTCGAGTTTGCCGGTGCCCAGCACGGGCAGCTCCGCGATCACGGTGAAACTGTCGACCGAGGGAATCCAGAGGTTCGGCAGGCCGCGGTTGCGAAGATCCGCCACGACCTCGCGGAGATCGCGGTCGGTCGGCAGGTGGAAGACGACGAGCCGCTCCCCCTTGGCCCGATCGGGGACCGCGGTGACCACGGCCAGGAGCTCACCGTCAGCCGCGCCCAACGCCTCGTTCACCGCCTCCTCGACCGAGAGGTGGGGCACCATCTCGCCGCCGACCTTCGAGAACCGGCTCTCGCGGCCGGTGATCGTGATGAAGCCTTCGGCATCGATCCGTGCGATGTCGCCGGTGCAGTACCAGCCATCCTTGACCACCTTCTCGGTGAGGTCGGGACGGTCGAGGTAGCCCTGCATGACGTTGGGCCCGGTGATCCAGAGCAGTCCCTCGGCACCGCTGGGCAGTTCGCCACCGCCCTCGCGGTCAGTGACCCTGGCACGACAGCCAGCGATCGGCTGCCCGACCGTCCCCTCCCGTGCATCCACGGGCCGTCCGGGCACGTGACGGCTGGGCGGCACGTTGGCGGCCACCAGTGGCGACAGTTCCGTCGCCCCGTAGGCCTCGCACGGCCGCACCCCGAACTTCTGCTCGAACGCATCGCTGACTTCCTTGGGAAGCTTCTCTGCAGCGCCGAACACCGCCTCCAAGCTCGAAAAATCCTCCGCCGGTGTCCGCCGCACGTAGATCCGCAGGAAGGTGGGCGTGGCCATCAGGATCGTGGCGTGATGCTCGCGGGCCAGCCGGCCGACGACCTGCGCGTCCCGCGGGTCGGCGTGGT
This sequence comes from Planctomycetota bacterium, assembly GCA_016872955.1. Taxonomy (GTDB): domain Bacteria; phylum Planctomycetota; class Planctomycetia; order Pirellulales; family UBA1268; genus QWPN01. The sequence goes on along the minus strand of VGYP01000005.1, from coordinate 17,836 downwards.
ACACGACCGCCGGTTCCAGCACGAGCGGCGTCCAGAGCGTGGTCGTGTAGCCATAGGAATGGAAGAAGGGGAGCACGCCGAGGGCGACGTCGGCGGGCGAGAGGTGCAGCATGCCGTCGATCGCCCGGACGTTCGAGCAGACGTTCTCCTCGCTCAGGACCACCCCTTTGGGATCACCCGTCGACCCCGACGTGAAGATCACGGTCAGCACGTCGTCCGGCCGCAGCCGGTGGAGGCCGAGCATCCGCTCGAGGAGCGGCAGCGGCACGGCCGTGGCCTGGAGGAAGCCCAGCAGCTTGTCGGCGGGCGTGGCGAGCTTCTTGAGGTCCCCCGCATCGAGCAGCCGCGTACCCACGTCGAGCTTCACGCGGCCGAGAAACAGCGGACTCGAGATGACGTGACGCAGGCCCGCCCGCTCCATACAGACGTCGAGGATCGGCTGGGCCGAGGTGTAGTTCAGGTTCACGGCGACCCGTCCGGAGAGGGCCAGGGCCGCGTTTACGATGGCCGCCCCGGCCGTCGGCGGCAGCAGCACGCCGACCCGTGTCTCGGCGGGGCCGAGCACGCGATCGAGCAACCGCTTGGCCACCAGGATTCGCGTCAGCAGGACTCGGCCCGTCAGCCGCGTGCCGAGGGAATCGGCCATCTTCAGCCGTCCGCCCGCGGCACGGCAGGCCCTCAGCAGGCGTCGTTGGAGGACTGGTCGAGCGTCGGTCGCGATGGCGGGCGAAGCAGGCATCGGGGAGCTGCCTCCGGGGCCGAAACACGAGCCTCACGTTGCCCGCAGTCTCGTAATTATTAGAATCGCGGCTGCGCGGACTGAACAGCCGAAAACCCTCGGCCCCCGCTGCCCCGCGACTGCCCCCGGACACCTCGGATGCCCCGCTACCAGCCTTCGCGCATCGAGCCGAAGTGGCAGGCCTGGTGGGACGCGCACGGCACGTTCGCCACGTCCCGGCTGCCCGCCGCCGGCCGCCGCAAGGCCTACGTGCTCGACATGTTTCCCTATCCCAGCGGCGACGGCCTGCACGTCGGCCATCCGGAGGGCTATACCGCCACCGACATCGTCGTCCGCTTCGAGCGGATGCGGGGCACGAGCGTCATGCACCCGATGGGATTCGACGCCTTCGGCCTGCCAGCCGAGGAGCACGCTATCCGCACGGGCACGCCTCCGCGGGAGAGCACCGACCGCAACATCTCCACCTTTCGCCGCCAGCTCAAGATGCTCGGCTTCAGTTACGACTGGAGCCGCGAGATCGCCACGACCGACCCGGAATACGTTCGCTGGACCCAATGGATCTTCCTGGTGCTGTTCGACACCTGGTTCGACCCGGCCGAACGCCGGGGCCGGCCAATCGCCGACCTGCCGATCCCCACCGAGGTTGCCGCACGCGGTCCGGCTGCCGTCGGGAGCTACCGCGACGCCCATCGGCTCGCATACCAGTCCGAGGCCCCCGTCAACTGGTGCCCCGCGCTGGGCACGGTGCTGGCCAACGAGGAGGTTGTGGGGGGCGTGAGCGAGCGGGGGGGGCATCCGGTGGTCCGGATCCCGCTGCGACAATGGATGCTGAGGATCACCGCCTACGCCGACCGTCTCGAGCAGGATCTCGACGGCCTCTCCTGGCCCGAGAGCATTAAGAAACTGCAGCGGGACTGGATCGGCCGCAGCACCGGCGCCGAACTCGACTTCTTCCTGCCGGCGGCGGGTGACGATGCCGCCGCGGGCCACGTGGCCTGGACGCGGCGCCGAGCCGAAACCGGTTTTCCCGCCGAGGCGTCGGCAGACGTGCTGCGGGTCTACACCACGCGGCCCGACACGCTTTGGGGCGCCACCTTCATGCTCGTCGCGCCGGAACATCCGCTCGTGGAGCGGCTGACGATCCCCGAGCGACGCGCTGCGGTCGCCGCCTACCGCGAGACGGCCGCCCAGAAGAGCGACCTCGACCGCACCGACTTGGCCCGCGAGAAAACGGGCGAGTTCACCGGCTCCCATGCAATCAACCCGCTGACGGGTCAGCCGGTGCCGGTCTGGGTGGCCGACTACGTGCTCGCCACTTACGGCACGGGGGCGATCATGGCCGTGCCGGCGCACGATGAGCGGGACTTCGAGTTCGCCGCGACGTTTGGCCTCCGGATCGCCACGGTCGTGGAACCTGCGGACGGGTCCGCGGCGGCGGTCGGACCGTTCACGGGCCGCGGCCGCGCCGTCGGCTCGGGCCCGTACGACGGGCTCGAGACGGCGGCCTGCATCGAGCGGGTGACGGCCGATCTCACGGCCGCGGGGCTAGGTCGACCGGCCGTGAACTACAAACTCCGCGACTGGCTCTTCAGCCGGCAGCGATTCTGGGGGGAGCCGTTCCCGATCCTCCACGAGGTCGACGCCGAGGATCGGCTCACCGGCAGCATCGAGGCAGTCGCCGACGCCGAACTGCCGGTGCCGCTGCCGCCACTGACCGACTTCAGGCCCGGCAACACGCCCGACCCGCCGCTGGCGCGGGCCGCCCGGGACTGGCTGTACGTGGAACGTGACGGCCGCCGCTACCGTCGCGAGACGAACACCATGCCCCAGTGGGCCGGGTCATGCTGGTACTACCTACGGTTTCTCGATCCCCGGAACGCCGACCGGTTCGTCGATCCGGCCGTGGAGCAGGCCTGGATGCCGGTGGACCTGTACGTGGGCGGCGCGGAGCACGCCGTGCTCCACCTCCTCTACTCGAGGTTCTGGCACAAAGTGCTCTACGACCGCGGGCATGTGTCGCAGCCGGAGCCCTTCGACCGTCTCGTCAATCAGGGCATGATTCTCGGTGAGATGGAGTTCACCGGCTATCGGGCGGGGGGCGGGGGCTGGGTGCCCGCCGACCGACGGGGTGACGCCGACGCGCCGGTGCGACTGCCCGCCGAGCAGGTCGAGAAGCGGGGGGAGCATTTCGTGCTCCGCGACATGCCCCAGGTCCGCGTCGAGAGTCGCGCCTACAAGATGTCGAAGAGCCGCGGCAACGTGGTCAATCCCGACCAGGTGGTCAAGGATTTCGGTGCCGACTCGCTGCGACTCTACGAGATGTTCATGGGGCCGCTGGAGGCCACGAAGCCCTGGAGCACGGCCGGCGTGGGGGGCGTCCGCGGCTTCCTCGACCGCTGCTGGCGGTTGGTGGTCGACGAGCGGGCGGAGGAGGTGGCCCTTGCGCCGCAGGTGGTCGACGATGCACCGAACGACGCGCTGCTCCGTGAACTGCACCGAATGGTGGACAAGGTGACTCGCGACATCCAGTCGCTCTCCTTCAACACGGCCATCGCGCGGATGATGGAGTTCGTCAACGTCTGCACGCCACTGGACCGCCGGCCGCGAACGCTGCTCGAGCCCTTCGTGACCGTTCTCGCTCCCTTCGCCCCGCATCTGGCTGAGGAGCTCTGGGAACTGCTCGGCAAACCGGCCCCCGTCTCACTCGCCCCGTGGCCGACCGTCGAGGAGCGCTGGCTGCGGGACGACACCGTCGAGATTCCGGTGCAGGTGCAGGGAAAACTGAGGGGCAGGATCGTCGTGCCGGCCGGGGCCGATGCCACCGCGCTCCAGGCCGCCGCGGCCGCCGACCCCAAGATCGCCGAACTGCTGGCGGGCCGCACGATCGCCAAGGTGGTCGCCGTGCCGGGCCGGACGGTCAACTTCGTGCTCGCCAACCCGGGAGCCGGCCCATGAGCCTTCGCAGCGTCCTCGCGCTCGTCCTCGGCGGCGGCCGCGGCACGCGGCTCTTGCCCCTCACCCGCGACCGCTCCAAGCCGGCCGTGCCGCTGGCCGGAAAGTACCGGATCATCGATGTTCCGCTCTCCAACTGCATCAACTCGGGCGTGCAGCGGATCTACGTGCTGACGCAGTTCAACTCCGTCAGCCTCCATCGCCATATCCGTCGCACCTACACCTTCGACGCCTTCAGCGGCGGCTTCGTCGAGATCCTCGCGGCCCAGCAGACGCTCGACGCTGATGTCGGCTGGTACCAGGGCACGGCTGATGCGGTCCGGCAGAATCTCCGCTATCTCCAGCAACCCGACATCCGCCATGTGCTCATCCTGTCGGGCGACCAGCTCTACCGGATGAACTACGCGGACATGCTCGCCACCCACGTCCGCACCGATGCCGACGTGACTATCGCCGCCATCCCGGTCCATGACGAGGCTGCGTCGGCGCTGGGCATCATGCGGATCGGCGACGACGGGCGAGTCCAGGGGTTTCTCGAGAAGCCCCAGACCGCGGGTGAACTGGCCGCGTTCCGCACCGATCCGGGCTGGATCGAGGCCCGTGGTATCGCCCCGGCCGGCCGCAGCTTGATGGCCAGCATGGGGATCTACCTCTTCAATCGGGACTGCCTGCTCGACCTCCTCACGAAGACCGATTACCGCGATTTCGGTCGCGAGGTGTTCCCGGCCGCGATCCGGGCCAACGTGGTGCAGATGCATGTCTTCGACGGCTACTGGGAGGACATCGGGACGATCCGCTCCTACTACCAGTGCAATCTCGACCTCGCCCGGGCGGCGGTGCCCTTCGAGTTGGCTACGGCCGAGGCGCCGATCTACTCGCGGGCCCGTTTCCTGCCCCCGTCGCGGCTCGAGGGGGCGAGCGTGCGGGAAAGTCTCGTCTCGGATGGCTGCCTGATCGAGCGCGGGGCCGTGATTGAGAACAGCGTGATCGGCCTGCGGTGCCGGATCGGCACGGACGTTGTGATCCGCAACTCGGTGGTGCTGGGGAGCGACTTCTACGAGACGCCCGAGGACGTGGCGGCCGGTGCCGCCCGCGGCGAACCGCCGTGCGGCATCGGGGCGGGTTCGATCATCGAGGGCGCGATCGTCGACAAGAACGTCCGCATCGGCCAGCGGGTCCGCATCTGCAACGAGCACGGCTGGGTCGACACGGCCGACAGTCCGCGGTTCCTGGTGCGGGACGGCGTGGCGGTCGTGCCACGGGCCGCGATCGTGCCCGACGGCTGGCTTCCTGAACCCGGGCTCGTGAAGACCGACTGATCCAGCCCGCTCCGGAGCCGTCGCGGTCAGGGGGGGTCGACTTCGGTGGGCTCCGCGGCCGGGACGCTCGCCAGCGGCTCCGGCACCGCCTCCTCCACGTCGCTCATCTCGGCATCGGTGTCGGCGACCGGCACGTGGAACGCTGCGGCGACGTCGAGCGGGCCGTCGGCGATCACCTCGGGAATCGGGGCGGCTGCGACCGTAGGTGCTTCGGCCGAAGGCGGTGACCGCTTCACGATCGGCGGCCAGGGCCGCGGCCGCATGCCGATCGGCACGATGCCGTTGCTGCGGGCCCGGAAGTCACTTTGCGGAGCCGACCCGTTGGGGACCGGTCCGGAGTAGTCGAAGGGGTCCGGACACATGGTGCATCCGGCAAGGAACAGGGCTGCGAGTCCGCCCCCCAGCGGGGCCCGATGCGAAGCAGCCTGATCCATGGCGTTGGCCTCCTTGCGGCCCTACCGTCGGGGTACCGGCCCTGCGACCGGTCCCCGACGATCCCAAGACAAAAGCAGCGGCTGTTCCCCCCACCCACGACCCCGGAGAAGGTGATCGGATCGTCAGAACCCTTTTCTTCAGAAAATCCGGCCCCTGGCCGGGTCTTGCCGCGGGCCCACAGGGCGTCTCCGCGGCCGGATCAGGCGTTCGACAGTTCCACGCCCATCCGAGCCATCAGCACTTTCATGTCCTCCCAGACGTCCCGCTTGGCCGCAGGATTCCGGAGCAGATAGGACGGATGGTAGGTGCAGATCACCTGCGCGGATCCGTGACTGAACCAGCGACCGCGGAGTTTGCCGATCGTCTCCGTCGACTCGAGCAGCGACTGGGCAGCCGACGCCCCCAGGCAACAGATGAACTCGGGCCGGATGATCTCGAACTGTCGCTCGAAGAAGGGACGGCAGTTCCGCACCTCCTCGGGCAGCGGGGCACGATTACCGGGCGGCCGGCACTTGAGGACGTTCATGATGTACACATCCTCCCGCCGCAAGGTGCAGGCCTCGATGATCTTCGTGAGTAGTTGGCCAGCCCGGCCCACGAACGGCTCGCCACTGACATCCTCGTCGGCACCGGGAGCCTCGCCGAAGAAGACCAGCCGGGCATCGGCCCGCCCGGTGCCGAACACCGTCCGCGTCCGCTGCGAGGCGAGTTCCGTGCACCGCGTGCAGGCCGCCACCTCATCCCGCAGGACGGCGAGCGTGTGGCTCGGCATGGTGGCAGGAGCCGCGTCCTCGTCCGGTACCGGTCTCGCCGTGGCGGGCGGCACGGCCGACGACGCGGCGCCCCGTCCCCGCGCGGGCAGCGTCTCGACGCCGGCCCGTGCGAGGCTCTCGAGCCGTTGCCGCACGCCCCGTCCCTCACCCGCGTCCATGCGATCGCATCACTCCCGACGCCGATCTCAGAGCGCCCGACGGTGCCGCTTGGGCCCCCTGCCCTTGCCGAGCAGCGCTGCCGCCGACGGCTTCGGCGGTGGCGGCGGTTCGGCCTCCGCCACCGGTGGCTCGGCGGGCGTCCGGCCAAATCCTCCCGTCGGCAACTGCACGACCGGTGCCGGCGCGGGCCGGCGGTCGAAAGCCTCGAAGCCGTCGAGTTCGTCGCGGGCGAGTAGCCGGTCGATGCGGATCTCGATTCGTGTCAACTGGGGCCCCTCCTCGGGGCTTACGAACGTGAACGCGATCCCCTCGCGCCCCATCCGGCCGGTGCGGCCGACCCGGTGCACGTAGTCGTCGCAAAACTCGGGAATGTCGTAATTGATGATGTGCGAGACACTGGTGACGTCGATGCCGCGTCCCACCACGTCGGTGGCCACCAGAATCCTCACGCTACCGTCTCGGAACTGCCGCATCACGCGGTCGCGGACGTTCTGCGCCAGATCACCGTGGATGCAGGCGACGTCCGCGTGGCCTTCGGTCTGCTCCGCACGGTCATCACGGGCCGCGGAGCGGTGACCACGGCCGCGCTGGCGGCGACGGGCGAGTTTCTCGAACACCTTGTCGGTGCCGCGCTTCGTGCGACAAAAGACGATCGCCTGCCGCGGCTGCTCCCGTTCGAGGAGCCGTACGAGCAGGTCAAACTTCCGCGTCGGATCGACGGTGAAATACCGCTGCTCGATCGTCTCCACCGCCAGTTCATTGGTGGAGAAGTCCATCATCTCAGGATCTCGCATGTATCGCGTCGCGAGTTTCTGGACGTCCGCTGGCACGGTGGCTGAGAGCAGCAGGGTCTGCCTGCCCTCGGGACAGCGTCGCAGGATCTTCTCAATGTCGGGGCGGAACCCGATGTCGAGCATCCGGTCGGCTTCGTCGAGCGTCACGATGTCGAGGCCAGCCAGCGAGAGCGTGCCACGGCCCAGGTGGTCGAGCACGCGGCCCGGCGTGCCCACCACCACGGCCGGGTGCCGCGAGAGCTTGTCGATCTGCCCCTTGAGCGGCTTGCCGCCGTAGATGGCAACGCACTGGATGCCGGAGCCGTGGGCGAGCTTCTCGAACTCGTCCTTCACCTGCACGGCCAGTTCGCGGGTCGGCACGAGCACCAGTGCCCGCGGGCTACCGCCGCGGCCCTGCGTGGCCATCCGCTCCAGGATCGGCAGCACGAAGGAGGCGGTCTTGCCGGTGCCCGTGCGCGCCTGACCGAGCACGTCGACTCCCCTCAGCGCCCGCGGAATCAAGCCCGCCTGGACCGGAGTCGGGGTCGCGTACCCTGCCCGCTCGACGGCCGCGAGCACCGCCGCAGACAGGCCGAGCGAACGGAAGTCGGCGGCCGGTGAACTACCCACACCGTGCAGGGAGGGCGGGCCACCGTTCCACTCGGGTTCACCGTGGTGGCCTCCGGCGGCACTGCCCGTCTCCTTCGGGCGGCCGCGGCTGTCGTCCATCAACACTCGTGTTCCTCGCGTCTGGTGCGGTCGTCGGGTCGGGGCTTCACCCCAGGGCGTCCTGCCGCCCGGCTGTTCCTCGACCATCGTGGACGACCCACCTCGGGACCGCCCCTGGTACCCAAAAGACCCTACCACGCCGCCCCCCGCAGGGGCAAATCAGCGATCGAAGAGCTTCTTAATGGCCCACACCGTCGCCGCTCGGCCCGCGCGGGCGATCGAGCGAGTCAGCGGGATCCGCTTCGGGCAGACGGCCACACAGTTCTGGGCGTTCCCGCAGATCTGGATGCCTCCCCGGCCCGTGAGCGACTCCATCCGCTCGTCGGCGATCATGCCGCCGGTGGGGTGCGAGTTGAAGAGCATCGCCTGACTGATGGCATGCGCTCCCAGGAAGGCCGCGTCGAAGGCCTGACGGCGGCGGGCCTCGAAGTCGGCATCCGACTCCCCGTCGCGAAGGACCGGTTCAATTTTCGTGAACTGCGGGCAGGCTTCGAGGCAGCAGCCGCAGGAGATGCACTCCGACAACGGGTAGGCGTCTTGCTGCTGCTCGGGCGAGATCCGCGGCCCCGGGCCGTGATCATAGGAGTCGTCCACGGGCACCCAGGCCTGGACCCGCTCCAACGAGCGAAACAACCGGCGGCGATCCACGACCAAGTCACGGACGACCGGAAACTTCGACATTGGCCGTAGTTCGACCTCGCCGCCGTTCTCCTCGAGCAGTTTGTCGACGAGGGCCGAGCAGGCCATCCGCGTGCGACCGTTGATCAGCATCGTGCAGGATCCGCAGACCTCCTCCAGGCAAGAGCAGTCCCAAGCCACCGGCGCGACCCGCCGACCATCCTGCGTGCGGGCCGCTGCCGCGATCTTCTGGAGCAGGCTGATGACGTTCATGTTGGGCTCGTGGGGCACCTCGAACCGCTCCCAGTAGCTTTCGCCCCCGGCGACGTCCTGCCGCAGGATGCGCACCCGCACAAGCGGAGCCGCCTGTCGGCTGCGCCCGTCGCCTGTTCTAAGTGCGTCGCCGTCGATCGCCCTGATCATCGCCCGCTCCTCCCGCTGGTTGCCCTCATGGTGCCGCCACGGCCACGCCGACGCCACCCGTCAGCCCCTCGGCGGCCGACCGCGCCGCCTGCCGCTCCTTCCAGACCTCCTCGATCACCTCCGCGCCGACGAGGCCGTACAGCCGCGGCCGCGGCGGGATCAGCGAGGTGTCGACGTCCTGGTAGCTGATGTCCGGCTCACCGCCTGGGCCGCAGGCGGCGATCGTAGACTTAAGCCACTTCCGCGTGTTCTCCTCGAACCGGTCGCACCACCGCTCGGCCTCGGCACGCTTCGCGGCAGGCTCGACGGCCTCGATGCCGGGCATGGAAAACTGCGGCTTGAAGTGGGCCCCGCGGCATTCGTCCCGCAGCAACGCGCCCTTCAGGATCACCTTGGCGACCGGGAACATGTCGCCCAACGCCTTGGTGAACACGACGTTTTGGTTAGTCCAGTTGCCCGTGTCGGAGACCGCGCACCGCCGCCAACGTTCCTCCATCTGACAGACCTCGCCGTAGGCATCGGCGAGTTGCTCATTCCGCCTCACCACCGTGGCCACCCGGGTCATCAGGCCGCCAAGCTGCTGGTGCAGATCGTACGGATTCTCGGTCCCGGCGGTCCGGCTGAGCAGTTCGCGATGCCGCTCCTCCTGCCGCCGCACCGCGGCGTCGAAGAGCTTCGTCGGCTCGCCACCGCGGCTCCCCTCCTCACGGGCCGCCTTCAGACTCGGCGCCACGAACAAACCGCTGAAGATGCACGACAGCAGGGAGTTGGCACCCAGCCGATTGGCACCGTGATACTGGTAATCACACTCGCCGATGGCGTACAGGCCAGGGATGCTGGTCTGCTGGTTGCGGGGTGAACCCTCGAGCATGCCGCCGTCACCGCTTCGCGTATAGTCGACCCAAAGGCCGCCCATCGAGTAGTGCACGGCCGGGAAGATCTTCATCGGCATCGACCGCGGGTCGACGCCCTGGAACTTCTCGTAGATCTCCAGGATTCCCCCGAGCTTGCGGTCGAGGGTCTCACGGGGAATGTGGGTCAGGTCAAGGTACACGCACAGCCGGTCCTTCTCGACCGACAGTCCCTCGTTGGTGCAGATGTCGAAGATCTCACGCGTCGCGATGTCGCGGGGCACGAGGTTGCCGTACTTGGGATACCGCTCCTCGAGGAAGTAGCAACGCTCGGCCTCGGGAATCTCACGCGGATCGCGCGGGTCCTGCGGCTTCCGCGGCACCCAGACCCGGCCTCCCTCGCCGCGGGCGCTCTCGCTCATCAGCCGCAGCTTGTCGGCACCCGGGATCGCCGTGGGATGCACCTGGATGAACTCGCCGTTGCCGTACCACGCACCGGCCTGATAGGCCCGGCTGACGGCGCTGCCGGTGCAGACCATCGACATGGTGCTGCGACCGTAGATCAGCCCGTTGCCACCGCTGGCGAGCACCACCGCGTCGGCCTGGAAGGCGCGAAACTGCATGGTGACAAGGTCCTGGCAGACCGCCCCACGGCAACGCCCCCGCTCGTCGAGGACGGGGGTGAGGAAGTCCCAGAACTCCCACTTCGTGACCAATCCCTCCACCTCCCGTCGCCGGACCTGCTCGTCCAACGCGTACAGCAACTGCTGTCCGGTCGTCGCGCCCGCGAAGCTCGTTCGCTTGTAGAGCGTCCCACCGAACCGTCGTTGATCGCGAAAGCCCTCCGTCGTGCGGTTGAAGGGCACCCCCAGACGATCCATCAGATCGACGATCCGCGGCCCCCAATCGGCCATCTCCTTGACCGGTGGCTGATGCTGAAGAAAGTCGCCGCCGTACACCGTATCGTCGAAGTGCTTCCACTCCGTGTCGCCCTGCTGCCGCGTGAGCGCATTAACGCTGTTGATGCCCCCTTGGGCACAAACACTGTGGGATCGCTTGACCGGCACCAGGCTGACGAGATCGACGTGCACCCCGAGTTCCGCCAGCCGCATCGTGCAGGCCAGACCCGCGAGGCCGCCACCCACGACCAGGATCCTCGGCTCTGCCATGACGTCAGTCCTCCTTGCGGGCGGCGGCCACCGGCGCAGGCTCCGCGGTCGGCGGCTGCTGCCGCTCGAGTTGTTCGTGCATCCAGGTCTCGACGGCTCGCGCCTGCTCCACATCGACGGCCCTCATGCCGCCGAGTGCGCCCAGGCCGGCGGCCGCCAGCCCCACGCCGACGACGATGCTGATCACGTTGGCCCGCCGCATGGCCGCCGGGCTCGTCCAGATTCCCCAGGTGATGCCGAGCGTCCAGAGACCGTTGGCGAAATGGAACACCGCCGCCAGGATGCCGATCGCGTACAGGATCGTCACCCACGTGGGCTGCAGCGCTACGGCGGCCGTGCTCGTGGCGTAGTGCGGGTCGAACTGCCCGCCTCCCAGGGGAGCGCCCAGCCAGTGAAGCTGGATAATGTGCCACACAATGAAGGCGAAGGCGACCATGCCGGTGGCACGCTGCAGGGCGTACCGAACATTGCCCACGTACGGGTAGGAGCCGACATTCGGCATGCCATTGGCGATGATCACGAACCCGACTGCCGCGTGAAACATTATCGGCAGAAAGATGAAGGCCACTTCGACCGGCACCAGGAGCGGGCCGAGCGAATGGATCAGGTCGACCCGCGACTGAAACGATGCCGCGCCGCCGAGCACCGACGCATTGGTCAGCAGGTGCACCGCTAAGAAGGCCCCGACCGGAACCAGGCCGGCCAGCGAGAAGAGCCTGTAGATGAGGAACTGGTGGCGTTCGAGGAACGGCGGGGTCTCGCTCACGAGCGATAGTCTCGCAGACTTCCGAGGGGGGACGGGCATCTCCACACCAACGGCCGCCACATCCAAGACCAGTATAGGAACCGCGGCCCATCCGACAACGGCGGGCCGGTTTGTCTCACCACCGACACCGATTTTATACTCCTGACAGTCGAGTCGCGGTGACGTCTGACACGACGGAGAGTGGTTGGTGACGGCGCCCCCGGCAGGAACGGACGATTCATCACGGCTCGATCGCGAGATCGTGTCGCACATCGCCGACGGCGTCGCCGTGGTCGGCCGGAGTTCCGAAGTCCGCTGGGCCAACGCCCCCTTCGTGGCCTGGTGTGGCGGTCGCGCCGTGGGCCGTGATTTCTTCACGGCACTCGACCTGCCCGAGCCCGAGGCGCAGGCCCTCCGCAGGGCGATCGCTGACGGCCGGGCCGCGAGCGGCACGCTCCGCACCGCGGACAATCGCTACTTCGACGTGCGGGCCTCCGCCGCCTTCGCGGCCGAGTCGCCCGGCGACCGGTCCGACCGGAGCGTGATCGCCGTCCGAGACGTGACCGACGCAATGCTCGAGCAGCAGAAACGGGCGGCGATCCACGCCGCCGGTCGCACGCTGGCCGACCTGTCGCCGACCGAACTGGCCGACATGACCGTCGACGAGCGGATCGAGCTGCTCAAGAGCAACATCCTGCACTACTCCAAAGACCTGCTGAAGTTCGACGTGCTCGAAATCCGGCTGCTCGACCGTCAGACCGGCAGGCTCGAGAAGTTGCTGGCCGAGGGGATGCAGCCGGAGGCCGAGGCCCGCGTCCTGTTCGCCCGCGAGAAGGGCAACGGCGTGACGGGCTACGTCGCCGCCACCGGTCGCAGCTACACCTGCACCGACACCACGAAGGATCCGCTCTACCTCGAAGGCTGCAAAGGGGCCAAGGGCTCGATGACGGTGCCCTTGCTGCTACACGGCAACGTGATCGGCACGTTCAACGTCGAAAGCCCGGAGCCTGGCGGATTCTCCGGCACCGACCTGCAGTTTCTGGAGATCTTCGCCCGCGACGTCGCCGCGGCCCTCAACACCTTGGAACTGCTGGTCGCCGAAAAGGCCTCCACGGCGGCCGAGAGCATCGAGGCGATCCACGGCGCGGTCGCCCTGCCGGTGGATGACATCCTCAACGACGCCGTAGGCGTGATGGAGAAGTACATCGGCCACGATGCCGACGTCGTGGCCCGGCTGCAGCGAATCCTGCGAAATGCCCGCGACATCAAACAGGTGATCCAGCGGGTGGGCGAGCGGATGGCGCCCAGCGCGGCCCAGGCCCAGCGCCGGCATGCCGGTAGGCGGCCGGCCCTCGAAGGCCGACGGATCCTCGTCGTCGACTCCGACGAGCAGGTGCGGGCCGCAGCCCATGCGCTCCTTGAGCGGTGCGGCTGCACCGTGGAGACGGCCCGCGACGGAGGCGAGGCGGTCTCGATGGTGCGGGCCGTCGGGGCTGACGCCTACGACGTGATCATCTCTGACATCCGGCTGCCCGACATGAGCGGCCACCAGTTGCTGCTCCGGTTGCAGGACGTGCTCGATCCCGTGCCGCTCGTCTTGATGACCGGCTTCGGGTACGACCCGGGCCATTCGATCGTCAAGGCCCGGCAGGCGGGCATCGACCTCGTGCTCTTCAAGCCGTTTCGCATCGACCAGCTTCTCAACACGGTCGAGAAGGCGATCGCGCGCCGCTCCGCGCCGGTCGCCCGCGGCTGACGGGCCGCACGGCGAGCGGCGGGCCGCGGCATGCCCGCGGCGGCCCGGACCGCCTCCCCTCGCCATCCCAGTTTGCCGCGTTTCCGTTGATTGGCCCGATCAATACGTGGGCTTGACCCGCGATCGAGGCCGCGGCTACTTCTCCCCGCCCCGAGGACTCTTCCGCCCAGGAACTTCGAAGTATGCCCCGTGCCCAAGCCGCGGTCTCCGGCAGCCGCGTTCGCCGCATGACGGCCGCGACGATCTTCGCCGTTCTGGTGCTCGGCCTACGGGTTCCACAGGCCGACGAGGAGTTGCCGTCGCCCGCCCCCGTCCAGCCCGATGCACGGCGGGTGATCGCGGAGGCCGTCGAGCGGGCCGCCGCCGAGCCGGCGACTCGTCGGGCGGCACAGCGCTCCGGCGCGACGCTTCCACCCGCCTCTCGCGACGAGCCCGAGGGCCTGCTGCTGGCCCGCGTCTCGGCCGAGGTCGCAGCCCGGCAACTGGAAGCCAAGCGACTGGCCCAGAAGTCGCCCGCCGACGCCCTCGACCTCCTCGACCAGGTCGCCGCGGGCATCGACCAGCAGCCGCTCTCCGCGGAGGCTCGCGACCGGCTCCTCCGCCGGATCGAGCGCAGCCGCCGCGAGATCGAGGACGTGACCGGCAAGCGTCGCGCCGAACTCGCGCTCGAACGTCGCAACGAGACCGTCGAGGCCGAGATCGAGGGCCGCCGCACCCGCCGGGTCGAGATCGACCAGCGGATCGCCCTGCTCGTCGAGGAGTACAACTCGCTGGTCAACGAGCAGCGTTACCCCGAGGCGGAGGCCGTCGCCAAGAAGGCCGGCGAACTCGATCCCGACAATTCGGTTGTCCGGCAGTTGCTCGCCCAGAGCCGCACGATCCGTCGGCTCGACGCCCAGCGGTCGATCGACGACGGCAACCAGGCCGGCTTCCTCGACTCGGTCGAGGACGTGGCCCGCTCGGCCCGCCCCATGGCCGGCTCGATCGAGTTCCCGAACACGCGAGACTGGACGGAACTGACCAAGACCCGCACGGAAAAAATGGCCGAAGGCCGCAGCCGCATCTCGGCCGCCGAACTGGCGATCCAGAAGAAACTCCAGGAGAAGGTGCAGCCGACCTTTCGCGAGCAGCCGCTCGCGCTCGTGCTCGACTCGCTGGCCAAACAGGCGGGCGTCGCCATCCACATCGACATGGTGGGGCTCGACCAGGAGGCGATTCGCAGCGACACGCCGGTCACGCTCTCCCTCGACCAGCCGATTTCACTCAAGAGCGCGCTCAAGCTGCTCCTGGAGCCGCTGCACCTCGGCTACGTGGTCCGCGACGAGGTGCTCAAGGTCACGAGCCCCCGCCTGGTCAAGGGCGACATCTACGCCGTCACCTACCCTGTGGCCGACCTCGTGATGCCGATTCCCAACTTCTCGTCCGACGGCCTCGGCATCGCCGGTGCCCTGCGGGAAGGCTACGAGCAAGCCGCCCTCCGCAACTCCCTGGCCGTCCAGGTCGGGCCCGCCCCGGCGGGCATCAACCAGGTGGCGGCCGGTGGCGAAGCCGCGCTGGCAGCGACCTCGCTGGCCCAAATCCAAGGGGGTGGCCGTCCCGCCACGACGGGCAGCACCCCGGCGATCCCATTCGGTCCGCCATCGCCAGGCGGCGGGCAACTCAACTTCCAACCCCTCATCGACCTGATTCAGAGCACTGTCTCGGCCGAGACATGGGATGCGGTCGGTGGCCCCGGCGCGATCCGGCCGTTCGAGACCAACCTCAGCCTCGTCATCAGCCAGACGCAGGAGGTGCACGATCAGATCGCCGACCTGCTCGAGCAGCTGCGGCGGCTCCAGGATCTCCAGGTCACGATCGAGGTCCGCTTCATCACGCTCAACGACACGTTCTTCGAGCGGATCGGCGTCGATTTCGACTTCAACATCCAGAGCGGCGTCAATCAGCCGCTCAACATGACCGCGGTGCCGACCCAGGGCAACGGATCCGTCTCACCCTACGCCTTGGGCCTGCAGGCGATCCCCGGCGGCCGGTCGCAGGTGATCGGCCTCGACAACTCGGGAAATCCGGGCGTCGCCGTCGGGCCCCAGGACCAGAATCAGGCGGGCGGCGCTGGTGCGCCAGGTGCAGGCGGTGGCGCCATCACGCCCCAGAGCCTGAACCCGTACCGGCGCAGCGGCTCGAGCTACTTCTCGATCCCCTTCCGACAGAACAGCTTCGCGAGCGCCACACCGCCGCAGTTTCCGGGCCTCCCCGATCCGGCCACCTCGGCGGCCAACTTCGGCTTCGCGATCCTCTCCGACATCGAGGCCTATTTCCTGATCCAGGCCGCCCAGGGCAACACGCGGTCCAACGTTATGCAGGCACCGAAGGTGACCCTCTTCAACGGCCAGCAGGCCTTCGTGTCCGACACCCGGCAGCGACCGTTCGTGACCGCGGTGACCCCGGTGGTGGGCGACTTCGCCGCCGCCCAGCAGCCGGTGATCACGGTGCTCAACGAGGGCACGGCCGTCAACGTCCAGGCCGTCGTCTCCAACGATCGCCGATTCGTGCGGCTGACGCTCGTGCCGTTCTTCTCGCAGATCGGCAAGGTCGAGGTCTTCCAGTTCGAGGGCTCACGGTCGACGAAGTCGAAGAGTTCCGACGAGAAGTCCGGTGCCGACCTCGACGTGCCCGGTGTCGAGGAACTGGCAGGGGTGACGGGCAGCCAGGCGGCCAATCGGGAACTGGAGGTCCAGTCCAACGGCACCACGATCCAGCTGCCGGAGTTCATCTTCACGACGGTGACCACCACCGTCAGCGTGCCCGACGGTGGCACCGTGCTGCTGGGCGGCATCAAGCGGCTCCGCGAGGGCCGCAACGAATACGGCGTGCCGATCCTGTCGAAGATTCCCTACATCAACCGGCTCTTCAAGAACGTCGGGCTCGGTCGCACGACCGACAGCCTGATGCTGATGGTCACCCCGCGGATCATCATCCAGGAAGAGGAAGAGGAACGCCTGCTGGGCACGCGGGAGCCCTGAGCATGCCCATCGCCCGAGTCAGCCTTGTGGCCGGCTGCCTGCTCGGTGGCATCGCTGTCGCGGCGGGTGCCTTCGGCGCTCACGGGCTCCAGACGACGCTCGCCGCCACGGGCCGAGCCGACAACTGGGAGACAGCCTGCCGCTATGGGATGGATCACGCGCTGGCACTCGTCGCAACGGGCCTGCTGGCCGCGCGGTCGCGATCTCCAGCCACCCTGCTCGCAACAACCACGGCCTGCTTCGCAGCCGGGATCACGATCTTCTGCGGCGGTCTGGCGGCACTGGCTCTTTCCGGCTGGAAGCCCCTCGGGGCGATCGTTCCGATCGGCGGGGTCTTGCTGATCGCAGGCTGGGCCCTGTTGACGACGGCGGCATCCAGGATTCGGTAGCAGCCGGCCTACTCCAGGAAGACCTCCGATGACGGGGCGTCTGCCGGCGGCACTTCCCGCTCCGCCATCGGCTCGTCCCCGGCAGGCTCCTCCGCCGGGGGGTCCGCAACCTGCTGGGCACCGCCGCCCCCGGGTCCTGGTGCCACCGGTTCGGGCACGTCGTCCTCCGCCCACGGCTCGTCCCCGGCAGGCTCCTCCGCCGGGGGGTCCGCAACCTGCCGGGCACCGCCGTCCGCGGGTCCGGGTGCCACCGGTTCGGGCACGTCGTCCTCCGCCGGTTCGTCCACGCCCTCCGTAAACAGGTTGAGCGGGTCGTTCGCCGGCGCCATGGGCCTGATCTGCCGCTGCACCTCCGGCTGCCGCCGATCGGACTCGACGTACCGTCGCTCGTACCGGCGGAGTTGATTCTGCTGCTTGGCGACGCCGGCCCGCATCCGGTGGCGTTCGATCGCCATCCGATCAAGCCCCTGGACCCGCTCCAGCGAGCGCGCCACGTCCCACGCGGCCACGGCCTCCGATTCGCGGTCTGCCGCCGTCGAGAAGTCGGCCTCGGCCTCGTCGAAGCGGCCGAGCTTGCGGGCAGCGAGCCCGCGGAAATACCAGACCCGCGGGTCTTTGCTGCCCGATTCGATCGCCTGCGTGAGATCGTCGTACGATCGCTGGTGAGCGCCCGAGTAGTAGGCGTGCACACCGACCCCATAGACGCGGGCGAGCGAGGGCTCGGCACCGGTCGGCGCGGCCACCGCCACGCTGCCGAAGCCGGTCGCGACGGCCAGCGCCGCGACGGCGTGAAAACGATTGCCTCGGCTCACCCAGCGGGCCATGCGTGTCTCCCGTCGACGGGCGTGCGACCGGCGGGCTGCACCTCGAGCCCGTCGGCCCTCAGTGTATCGTCGCTCGCCGCCCGGTCAGTCCGCCGGAGAAGGTCCGCCCCGGCAGGACCCGCACGACCGGCGATCAGCTTGGCCGCAAGGCTTGCGCATCCC